>CALVKX010000308.1 GCA_944333375.1 uncultured Eubacteriales bacterium | reverse complement strand
CCGGATTATACAGGCGAGGTGTACCTCAACGGCAAGCCCGTTGAGCTGCGCTCCACCATGGCCGCCAAGAAGCTGGGAATTCAGATCGTCTACCAGGAGGTGGACATGGCGCTGATCCCCACGCTTTCGGTCGCCGAAAACGTCATGCTCAACGACATGGTCATGAATTCCGGGGGCAACCCCCTCGTCAACTGGCCCAGGCTGCGCACGCAGGCCAAGGCGGTGCTGGACCGGCTCAACATCAACGTCAACGTGCGCAAGCTGGTACAGGATCTCTCCCTGGCGCAAAAGCAGATGGTCCTTATTGCCAGAGCCATAGCCAACGAATGTAATTTCCTGATCCTTGACGAGCCTACCGCGCCGCTGAGCGACACGGAAACCGCCGAGCTTTTCCGGCTGGTCAAGCACCTTCAGGAAACAGAGAATATCGCCATCATCTTTATCTCCCACCGCATCAACGAGATCATCCAGATCTGCGAGAGCTATACCGTGATGCGCAACGGCGAGATCGTGGACACCTCCCCCATCACGGACAAGACCACCACCCGCGAAATCGTCGAAAAGATGCTCGGCCGCTCCTTTGAGGAAAACTTCCCCAAGGAGCACGTTCCCATCGGCGAGAAGGTCTTTGAGGTGGAGAACCTCTCCGGCGCAGACGGCAAGGTCAACGACGTGTCCTTCTATGTGCGCAGGGGCGAAATCGTGGGCATCGCGGGCCTGGTGGGCGCGGGCAAGTCGGAATTGTGCAAGACCATTTTCGGCGCCTACGAGCGCACGGCCGGCACCGTGCGTTTAAACGGCGAGGAGCTCAAGATCAAAAATCCCTCTCACGCCGTCAAAAGCCGCATCGCCCTGGTGCCCGAGGAGCGGCGCAAGGAGGGCGTGCTGGTCAACGAGAACGTCAGCTTCAACCTCTCCGCCGCCTCGCTCAGCCGGTTTTGCAAGGCGTCTTTCATCCTGAAAAACAAGGTGGACGCCAACGCCCGCCAGTATGTCAAAGATCTGGGCATCGCCACCCCCACCATCAAGCAGTACGTCAAAAACCTCTCCGGCGGCAACCAGCAGAAGGTGGCCGTCGGCAAGTGGATGGCGGCCGACTGCGACGTGTATATCTTCGATGAGCCGACCAAGGGCGTGGACGTGGGCGCCAAGCAGGACATTTTCCGTCTGATTAACGACATCACCAAGCGCGGCAGCAGCGTGATCTACGCCTCGTGCGAGAACTCCGAGCTTCTCTCCATCACCGACCGCATCTATGTGCTCTATGATGGCCGCATCATGGCGGAGCTGGAAACCGCAAAGACCAACGAGGACGAAATCATGCACTATGCCGTGGGCAGCACCACGAAGTACGCCTGACCGCCTGGCAGGCCATAACAGGAGGGCTCTTGATATGCAAGCAACGTTGAAACCCAATCCGCTGGCAACAAAGAAAAACAAAACCTTTCTCCGCTTCCTGCTGGACTGGGCGGCTGTCATCACGCTGGTGCTGTGCTTTGTGGTGTTCGGTCTGGCCACGGGCAGCCGCTTCATGTCGGTCAACAACATGATTAACATCCTGCGCGCCATGTCCATCACCACGGTGTTCGGCATCGCCGCCACCGTCACCATGGCGCCCGACGGCTTCGACATGTCGGCCTGCACGCTGGCCAGCTGCTCGGCCTATGTGTTCGTGAGCATGTATCTTTGGTACGGCCTGCCGCTGTGGGCCTGTATCCTCATCTGCATCGGCGTGACGCTGGTGATGTATCAGCTCACCATGTTCCTCATCCTGGTCTGTAAGATCCCCGACATGCTGGCCACCTGCGCGCTGATGTTCGTGCATCAGGGCCTTGGCCAGTGGTATATCGGCGGCGGCGCTGTCTCTACCGGCATGCGCCTGCCCAGCGGCGCCTCCCCCGTGCGCACCAAGCTGGAGGACTCCTTCAGCGCCATCGGCCGCGAGCCCTGGCTGATCGTCATCATGCTGGTCTGTGTGCTGATCGCCTACATTTTCCTGGAGTACACCAAGCACGGCCGCTTCATCTACGCCATGGGCGGCAACAAGCAGGCCGCCAAGCTCAGCGGTATCAACGTCAAGGCCTACCGCTACCTGGCCGGCATGATTACCGCCGTATTCATCGCCATCGGCGGCATTTTGGTTTCCTCCCGCGGCTCTTCCGCGCAGGTCATGTGCTGCGACAACTACCTGATGCAGTCGCTGGCCGCTGTGTTCGTCGGCCGCTCAGTCGGCGGCGCGGAGAAGCCAAACGCCCTGGGCACGCTGATCGGCGCCATGCTGGTGTCGACGCTGGAAAACGGCCTGACCATCTGCGCCGTACCCTACTACGTGCTGCCCGCCGTGAAGGGCGCCGTGCTGGCCCTGGCCCTGGTCGCGGCCTACGCCACCAAGAAGGAGCAGTAAGCCATCCGCCGCCATGCGATACGCATGTGCATGGGAACCGCCCCGGCGAGATTCGCCGGGGCGGTCAGCGGGGCGAAAAAGCTCGCCAGCGGCGGGCTTTTCCGACAGGAAT
>CALVKX010000307.1 GCA_944333375.1 uncultured Eubacteriales bacterium | reverse complement strand
CTTCCGAATCCACCGCACATGTCGCTGGATTCGGATTTCATTTGGAGGGCTACAGCCCTCCAAACCTCCCAAATGGGGTGCCGCAGCCTTCAAAGGGCTGCGGCTTTTTATGTGTGAAATTTTTTCCGGATCTCCCCGGACAGCGGCTTCCAAAACAGCAGAAAGCTCAGCGCCAGCAGCCCCAGGCTCACGCAGCCCACCACGATCATCGGCCAATCCAGTTGTCTCAGGCCCGCCAGCGCCAGAAGCGTACCCACCAGGCCGATGAGGATGAGCTCAAACAGCGGCAGAAAGTCCCGCTTGCGCTTGTGAAAAAACAGCAGGAAATACCCGCCCGTCACGATCAGCTCCCCGAAAAACACGATCGGCACCACAAAGTCGCTCCATCCCCCGCCCAGCACGCTGTCCAGCAAAAACAGATACAGGCAGACCGCCAGCGCCGAATCGCAGAGCTTCTTGATCGGCGTGGCTTCCACCTGCGGCTTGTAGATCAGCACCACCCAGGCCGTCATCAGCCCGCCGATGGCAATCAGGCTCCAGGGCGGCCCCTGGGTCAGGAGGTTGATAATCAGGCACAGGTAGCCCGACAGCACAAAAATGCTGCGCCAGAGGGCCTGCCGGTTTCGCCGCCAGAAGGACTGGGGCGTGTTTGGCGGATAGGTCACGTGTACGCGCATGGGCGCCGTCTTGGAATCGTTCATGAGGTGCCCTCCATATACGGCTCCAGGCCGCTTTCCACAAAATGCCGGTACAGGGAGTCCTCAAACAGGGGAAGCGGTGTGTTCTTGGTCACGGTCAACACCGCGCGGTCCTGGAAGCTGCAAAGCGAACAGCAGGCCCGGTTGCGGATGGGCGCGCCCAGCACAAAATCGAATTTGTCGATATGGGCCGCCATGTCCGAAGGCGCGGGGACCGGCCCCAGGTTGGAAAAGGTCGTGGTGAACACCGTATCGCTCAGCGTTCCGTAGATCAGGTACGCGATGGGCCGCTTGACGACCAGCGGCACGAAGCGAAGCCACCTCACCAGCCGCCTGGAAAGCTTGAGCGTCTCGTCCAGCGCTTCTTTGCGCGAGCCCGCCCGGACCTGCTCGGCGATCAGGGGCAGAATTTCCTCCAGCGTGCCGATCTGCGAGGGTGCGAGGCTGACGGTGCAGTAGAGGGAGAAGTTGCGAAGCGTCCGGCTGGGATAGAAGCGGCGCATGTTGACGGGAAGCTGGATCTGGATTTTGCGCCGTCCCGCGCGCTCCGGGCAGGCGTCGCGGCAGGCGAGCATGAGATACCCCAGCATGAGCGCCGTCACCGTCACGCCCTTCTCGTGCGCCCGGTCCAGAAGGGCGCGGGTGGAGAAGTTGAAATGCAGAACGCGGTTTGGCTGCTCGTAGGCCGGCATGCCCCGCATCTGAAGGGCCGGCTTGCCCGCGAAGCCGTGCGCGCCCCTGACCCGGTCGCCCAGAACAAAATCGTCCCGCCATTCCCCGGGATCGGGCGGCTGGTCCAAAGGCAGCGTCTCCGGGCCGTCCTCCACCGCTTCCCCCAGCAGTCGCAGGTAGGTCTTGACCAGCGTGCGCAGAAACACGCCGCCGCCCGTGGCGTCCGTCAAAATGTGAAAGAACTCCACGCTCACGCGGTTTTGCCAGTACACCACCCGCAGCGTGGGGGAGGTGACCTGCCCCAGCTTCATCACCGAGCAGGGGAGCTTGCTCTCCTGCCTGAGCGCGTAGCGACGCCGGGCGCTGTCGATATAATGCCAGAAAAAGCCGCACTTGACCGTTGTGGCAAAATAGGGAAAGCGGCGGATGGTATAGGTCAGCGCCATCTGCATCAGGGCCGGGTCCACCGGCCTTTTGAGGTAGCAGGACAGGCGAAACACCATCATGCGCTTGAGGCTCATGCTCATGGGATAGATCTTGGCGGCGTGGTCCAGCGGGTACCAGTCCGTGCGCTCCACCAGATAGAAATCCCCCAGCCGCCCGGGGTCGAGCCTTCTGAGCCCCTCCTCCAGCGAAACGCCGCGGTCCGTCAGGCTCAAAAGAGCGCCGAAGTGGTCCCGGAGCATCGCCTCGATATGGCGGCGGCTCAGGCCGTCCACGCGGGCGCGCACGTCCGTCAGCCACGCCTGGACGGCCGGCTGCTGCGCGGGGGTGAAGCGCTGCTGCACCTGCTTTTCAAAGTATCCGGGCCTTCTCCTGGACGGCATGCGCTCACCTCCCTGCGCATCCTCTGGTCAATGCCTGTCGGAACGCCGCCTCCTGGGGGCGTCCAGCCCGCGCTTTCCGGCCTGAGGCGGCCGTGGCGGAGCGGAGGGCGGGGCCTCCTTTTTCTTTGGCGCCGCGGCCTTTTTCTTCTTTGGCGCCGCGGCCTTCGGGGCCTTCTGCCCGGCGGGCTTTTTCCCGTGCTTTTTCCCCTTCTTCTGTGCCACCTTGGCGGCATAGTCGTACTGCGGCTTTGGCTCCTCATGCACCAGCGGCGTGTCCAGGCTGGTGTAACAGCCCTTGCCGAAGGCCGCCGCGAACATG
>CALVKX010000306.1 GCA_944333375.1 uncultured Eubacteriales bacterium | reverse complement strand
CTCGGGTTCCTCCGTTGCCTCGGGCGTTTGCGTAACCTGGGGTTCCTCCGTCGCTTCCACAACCTCGGTGGGCGCCAGCGTGGGGCCCTCCTCCGTCGGAGGCGCGATGCGCGAGGGCAGCACCGCGGCCAAAACGGCCACCAGGGCAATGGCCGCCACCAGGACGGCTCCGATCAAGAGATTTTTGTTGCGCATGCGCTTCCTTCCTTTCCATTGATGAAACAACAGGGCCATCATACCGCATGAAGGCGCGCCCGTCAAGCGTTGAAAATCAACAGAAGGTTGCACACCCGGCACAATTTCGGTATACTGGCGTTGTAACGGCGCATCCCGGCGCCCGCAAAGGAGAAGAACGATGGGTATTATCATGAGATTGCTGGGCAGAAGGGGCGCCCTGCGCACGCTGGAAGCTGCGCGCGGCGCGCTGGCCGACCTTACGCCCCTCAAGCGCGACTGCGCGCGCCTGTGCGGCGCCGCCTGCTGCCAGCCGGACGAGACGGGGCTCAACGGCATGCTGCTCTTTCCCTATGAGGACGCCTTCTATCGCCGGCCTATCGAGGGGTTTCCCTTCCGCCTGCTGGATGACGATACGCTTTTCAAAGGCGGAAAGCGGCTGGTCTGCGAGGGCGCCTGCCCGCGCGAGCACCGTCCGCTGGCCTGCCGCCTCTTCCCGCTGCGCATCCGCGTGGAGGCCGACGCCCTGGGGGAGCAGGCGCACGCCGTCGCAGAGCCCGACCCGCGCGCCTGGTGCGTCTGCCCGCTACTGGAGGAGGGCGGGCTGCGGGCAATGGATCAGGCGTTTGTGTCCGCCGTGGCCCGGGCGGGAGACGTGCTGATTCAAAACGTCCACATGCTGGAGGCGCTGTATAACGAGCAGCGCCTGCTTGATGAAATGAGGCGGCTGTGATGCGTACCCTGATTGTCGGCGGCGGCGCGGCGGGCATGGCCGCGGCCATCGCGGCGGCCCGCGCCGGGCAGGCCGTAACGGTGCTGGAGCGCGGGCGCAGGCCGCTCAAAAAGTTGGGGGTGACGGGCAACGGACGGGGTAACCTCCTCAACGCCGGGGCGCCGGATTATCCCGGCGGCGCGGACTTCGCCGCGCAGGTGCTATCCGTCATGCCCTACGCGCGTCTCACGGGTTTTTTCAGGGAGGTGGGCGTGCCGCTTCGCCTGGAGGAGGAGGGCCGCGTCTATCCCGCGTCGCTGCTGGCCTCCACGGCGGTGGACGCGCTGTTGCTGGAGGCGCGGCGGCTGGGTGTGGAAATTGTGGTCAACGCGCGCGTGACGGCGCTTGCGCCCGCGGCCGGGGGCTTTGAGGCGCGGGGAACGGTGTGCCGCTACCTTCCGGACGTGTCCAAAAAAAGCGGCAAGACCAAGCCCGGCGCGCTTCTTGAGGAAACCGAGGCGCGCTGGCGCGGCGACAGGGTGATCGTCGCGGCGGGCGGAGCCGCGGCGCCCGTGCACGGCACGGACGGCACGGCCTACGGCCTTTTGACCGCCTTTGGGCACGGGCTCGTCCCGCCCCGGCCGGCGCTGTGCGCCCTGACCGCCGACCCCGCGCCCCTGCGGGGGCTGGCGGGACAGCGGGTGCGCGCCGCCCTGCGCCTGCTGGACGCCCGGGGAGGGACGCTCGGCCAAAGCCGGGGCGAGGCGCTCTTTGCCCAGGACGGGGTCAGCGGCATCGCCGCCATGCAGCTTGCGCGCTGCTGGCAGCCGGGCTGCACGCTGCACATGGACCTGAGCGAAAGTCTCTTCGGCCCGGAGGCGGGAGGCGGGGCCCAGGCGGAGCGCCTGCTGCGGGATCGCGCCCAGGCCCGCGGCGGCCTTGCGCTGGAGGAGCTGCTCGTGGGCGCGGCCTCGCCTGCGCTCAACGCGGCCCTGCTGCGCGCCGGCGGGCTTGCGCCCCGCGCCGGCATGCCCGCCGGGCCGGGGGATCTTGCGGCGCTGGCGCGGGCGATATCGGATTTTCATATGGCCGTAACGGGCACGCGCGGCTTTGACGCCGCGCAGGTGACCGCCGGCGGCGTCGAGACGGCGGCCTTTGATCCCCATACCCTGCAAAGCCGGCTCTGTCCGGGGCTGTACGCCGCCGGAGAAATCCTGGACGTGGACGGCGCGTGCGGCGGCTTTAACCTGATGTTCGCCTTCGCCAGCGGCCTGATTGCCGGCGGGGCGAATTAACGCGAAATATTTTCCTTCCCCTGTGCGCCTTGCTTGAATAATTGATGCAATCATGGTATACTGAAATAGCTGAATCGGTTGTGAAACCGTACCCTCAAAAAAACCCATATAGGAGGAAGAATCAAGTGAAGAAGTTTCTGTCGATGCTTCTGGCCCTGACCCTGGTTCTCTTCGCGTTCACCGCGGTTGCCGAGTCCGTCAACCCCGATGACATCCCCGATGAGATCGTCGCCGAGGACGGCAAGTACGAGCTTGCCTTCGTCACCGACGTTGGCCAGCTCAAGGACAAGTCCTTCAACCAGGGCACCTGGAACGGCGTGAAGGCCTATGCCGCCGCCAACGGCCTGAC
>CALVKX010000305.1 GCA_944333375.1 uncultured Eubacteriales bacterium | reverse complement strand
TGATGCGCCTGCCGCCAAAGCAGCGGGAGGCGGTGCTGCTGCGCTACTATCAGCGCATGAGCCTTGCGCAGGCCGCCCAGGCGATGGGCGTGACGGTTTCCACGGTGTCCAGGCAGCTGGGCCGCGCCCTGCGAAGCCTGCGCGGCATCCTGGAGGGAGGGCGCGAGCATGAATGAGAGAAACGTATCGGAGAGGATTGTCAGGGCCGTGGACGCGCGTCTGTCCGGCCTGACGGGCGACCCGTGGATGGCGCGGCGCGTGGTGGCGCGGGCGCAGGAGCAGTTTCCAAAGCGCAGAAAAAAAAGGGCCGTGGCCCTGATCGTGGCCGCGGTGCTGGCGCTGGCGGGCGTGGGCGCGCTGGCGGCGTCGCTTCTGTGGCGGGATCAGGCGGCGTCCATGAAGCAGATCGAGCAGAGCGGGGGCGACTACGCGGGCTGGGCCATCGAGGACAAGGCGGCGCTGGTGCGGGCGCTGGTGGATTCGGGGCACCTTGCGAAAAGCGGGGAGACGGATCGCCTCTTTGACGAAGGCACGCCGGAGGCCGAGCGCCACGCCATTGCGGACGCGCTGCTGCTCGCGCTCACCGGTCAGACGGCGGTGGAGGAGATCAGCGTGGACATCATCACCTACGCCGTGATGGGCGCCGAGGATACCTGGACGCCGGAGGAACGCGTGTGGTGGCAGCAGCTCACCCGGCGGTTTGACGGCGACGACGGCGCGGACGACACGTTCATCGTGCCGGACGACAGCGTGATCTCCGAGGCGCAGGCCGTGACCGCGGCAAGGGAGGCCATCCTCTCGGCCCGGGGCCTGGAGGAGGGCGCGCTGGACGCGGCCCAGCCCGTGGCCGACCTGTACGTGACGCAGCAGCAGCCGGACCGACCGCGCTGGAACGTGCAGTTCAAGTTCTTTCGGGAGGGCAGCGACAGCTATGTGGAGCGGGTGTATTCGGCTGTGGTGGATGCGCGCTCCGGCGAGGTCATATCCGACCCGGATACCGGCGTGCCGCATCCTGACGAGGCCGCTTCGCAGCAGATCGCCGCCCGGCCGGACACGCCGCTGTTTCAGGCCATCGACGCCATGGCCGAAAGCGTGCAGCGGGATATCGCGTCCTTCCCTGCATGGCCGCTGGCGCTCAAGGCCGAATATGCGCGGGACATCGCGTCCCGGGTGCGCGCCATCGTGGATAGCGGCGACCTCACGCCCCTTGATAACGGCGCAGGTCCGAACCTGTATGTGATCGCTGCGGCGACATATGACTATGGCCTGCCCGGCGAAGGGGACCTTGCGCAGGAGGACGCGCTGGAGCGCGCCCGCGAGGCGGTGCGGGAGCGGTTCGATCTCTCGCGGGAGACGCTTTCGCTCTATACCGACGTGTTCATCTACTTTGACGCGACCGACCCGGACGCGCCCCTGTGGCGCTTCGTCCTCCAGCCGGAGATGGGCGCGCGGGACGCCCTGGGCCAGGCGCAGTACGATCTGCGCTACCGGGTGGAGATCGCCTCCCGCACGGGCGAGGTGGCTTCGGCGGAGGCGTTCGAGCGGCAGATCCCGGTCTATGATCTTTCGTATCTGATGAATCTCTATTAAACCGGCGCGGAGGCGTTCTCCCGCAGCAGGTCGTGCACCCGCGTCATGACGGGGATGGCCAGCTCCAGCGCCGCGGGCGCGTCCAGCCCGCGCTCGGCCAGCACCAGCTCGGCCGTGCGGCCGGCGGAGAAGCGCAGGCGGCCGTCGGCGCGGCTCACGGCGTCAAACAGGCGGCCGGGGTCGGGCAAAAAGCGGGTGTCGATGCGCATATGCACCCCGTCGGGGCGCAAAAACAGATGGCTCACGCCCAGCCTGCGCGTCACGCCGCGCAGCTGGGCGATGCGCATGAGGTTCTCCACCGGCTCGGGCACATCCCCGAAGCGGTCGATGAGCTCCTCCTCGATGTCCAGCCGGCCGGCTTCGTCCTGGATCATGGCGATGCGCTTGTAGATCTCCACGCGCAGCTTCTCCTCCGGCACGTAGCTCTCCGGCAGGAAGGCGTCCACAGCCAGCTCCACGCGGGTGTCCAGCTCCGGCGTCACCTCCACGCCCTGCGCCTCGCTGACGGCCTCTTCGATGAGCTTTAAGTACATATCGTAGCCCACCGTGCTCATGTGGCCGCTCTGCTGGGGGCCCAGCACGTCGCCCGCGCCGCGGATCTCCAGATCGCGCATGGCGATGCGGTAGCCCGCGCCGAACTCCGTAAACTCCCGGATGGCCGAGAGCCGCTGGTCCGCCGTTTCCGACAGCAGCTTGCCAGCGCGAACGGTCAGGTAGGCGTAGGCCTGCCGGCTGCTGCGGCCCACGCGGCCACGGATCTGGTAGAGCTGGGAGAGGCCGAAGCGGTCCGCGTCAAAGACGATGAGCGTGTTGGCCTCCGGCACGTCCAGCCCGCTTTCCACGATCGTGGTGCAAAGCAGCACGTCGTACGCCCCGGCATAGAAGTCCAGCATCACGTCCTCCAGCGCGTTTTCGCGCATCTGCCCGTGGGCGATGCCGATGCGCGCCTCGGGCAC
>CALVKX010000304.1 GCA_944333375.1 uncultured Eubacteriales bacterium | reverse complement strand
CGACCGTCACCATGCGCAAATACATCACCGGCGAGGTGGGGTTGCACCGTGAGCGAATGCTTGACGAAATCGGCTGAGCGCCCGGAACGGGCGCACTACGGCCTGGCCGTATACTGTGCGCGCCGCTTTCTGGGCAGAGGCGTGCCGCGCGAGGAGCTGATCGGAGAGGCCGAGGCGGCGCTTCTATGGGCCGCCTCGCGCTTTGACCCGCGACGGGGCGTCAGGTTTTCCACCTATGCCATCCCCTTTGTGCTGGGCGCGCTGCGCGAGCTGTGCCGCCGCGCGGAGCCCATGCATGTGCCGCGCGCGGAAGCCCGCATCCTCTCGGCCGTGGAAAGCGCGCGCGGCGAGCTGAGCGCGCGGGAAGGCCGCGAGCCCACCGTGTCGGAGCTGGCCCTCGCCGTGGGCGTGGAACCCGGACGGCTGGGCGAGATGCTCGCCGCCCGCGACCGCATGCGCCGCACGGACGGAACCGTGGACGCGCAGGTCATCTCGGCTCCCGACGGCGCATTTGAGGACTGGGTGCTGCTCAAGGACGCGCTCTCGCGCCTTCCCAGCCCCTATGCGCAGGTGCTGTGGCTGCGCTTTGGCATGGGGCTGCCGCAGGCTGAGCTCGCCCGGCGCTTCGGCGTCGGGCAGCCGCAGGTGTCCCGCTGGGAGCGCAGGGGAAAGGAGCTGCTCAGGCAGGCGCTGGGCGGCGGGGAGCGCATATGAAATAGAGGCCCTCAGCGGCCGGAGGAGCGTGCCCTGATGGCGCTCAGGCCCATGCGGCGCACACCCATGGCCGGCCTGCGCGCCGCGGCCTGGACCCGCGGGGCCCGCCGGCGCGCAGCGGCGGGCGCCATCTCCCGGGAGGCGTGCGCAAGCTCCTCTTGCGCCGCATAACGCCTTACGGGCATGCCTTCGCCGGCGTTGAGCCAGATGAACGGCCTGAGCCGCTCCAGCCCGTCCCGCACAATCGCCGCATAGGCCCCTTCCTCCTGGCCGCGCACCAGATGATGCGGGGACATCGCGTAGGCCAGCACCGCCCCCGCCAGCCGCCGGAAGGGAACGTCGCGCACCATCGGGCGCATGCGCTCGCGCAAAGCCCGCAGGTCCTCGGCGTCCATGGGGTGTCCCGTCAGGGCGATATGTCCGTTCTGCGCGTTTTCAATGAGCCGGGAGAGCAGGTCCATCGCCTTGTCGCCTGCCATCACCAGCACCCGGTCCACGGCGGGCACGGCCCACTTGCGGCCCAGGAGGTTGTTTAGGCCCTCCTCGCCCTTCTCCTCGGCCACGCACTGCAAAAAGGCCGTGCTGTAAAGCAGGATGCTGGGCGTATCGACCATGGCCTGCTGGCAGGGCCTGAGCGCCTCGCGGGCGGCCACGTCGGCGGGCAGGGCACTCAGGCCGTAGCAGCGCTCACGCAAAGCCGTATCGGCGGGGTATTCCAGGCACAGGCCCAGATGCAGGAGCGCGCCCATGCGGGGCACCATGTCATCGCTGTTGAGAATATGATAGAGCGGATAGGCGGCAGGGTCGTACACCAACCGTCCCGTGGCCACGGTGGGGGAAGCGAAGCCATAGCCCACCATGTTCTGCATCGGAATCCCCCAGTCGGTCAGGAGCCGGTGGCAGAAGACCTGCATCACCGCGCCTCCCTGGCTGTGGCCGGTCATCCAGAGGCTGAAGCGGCTTTTGAGGCTGCGCATCTCGCTGAGCACCTCGCCCAGGGTGAGCTTCTCAAGGCCCAGCGCCTGCGCCGTGGCAGGAAAGACGATGCTCTCCGCGCCCTGCTCAAAATAGGTGCAAAGCTGATAAAAACCCTTGTGAAACCCTTCCTCGGTGGTAAAGCGAAAATTGCTGATCCAGTCGTAAAACCGTTTGCCCGTGCCCATGAAGCCGATGGCGAGCAAAAACCGTCCCTGCGGGAGCGGGTGCATCATGCACACCGCCTTGATGGTATCGCTGCGCTCGCGCTGCCTCAGCGCGCTCATCACCTGAGAGACGGGGTTTCGCTCGCGCAGGGCGGCCTTGGCGCGACGCACCTTGAAGGCGTTAATCAGGGCGCGCATGCGCTCCCCGTCCGCGCTGCCGCCATGGGTCATGCCGCTTTGCAGCGTATCGTCGATCTGAATGGAAAAATCGTTCCAGCCCGCCTCCATCCAGGGCTCCAGTTCCAGCGTATAGGTCATGTCGGCCAGTTCCAGCGACAGCTCCGCTGCCTCGCGCGAAAAGGGCGGGCGCAGCCGGTAAAACGGGTCGCGGACAAAGGGCAGCGTCAGGCTCTCCAGCTCGTCCAGCGCGCGTCCCGTGACCGGTCCGCACCCCGCGGCGCGCGCCTGCGCCTCTTCGCCGGGCCGGGCGGGCTTGACCGCCCTTGGGATGAGGGGAAACCAGGAAGGGACATTCATCATCCCGCCTCCTTTTCTAAGCGCGCGTCCTTGCCGCATGCGTAAAAAAATGTCTCAGGCCGTTGCTCCGCAATGGTCTGAGACATTTTTGGTGCGGGAAACAGGACTTGAACCTGCATGAAGAAAACCCTCACTAGAACCTGAATCTAGCGCGTCTGCCAATT
>CALVKX010000303.1 GCA_944333375.1 uncultured Eubacteriales bacterium | reverse complement strand
ACGGCCTTTTTGTGCTGGCCCAGCCCAGGGGGTCGGAGTGGAAGTATCAGGTGGAAATGCCCACCGAGCAGGTGGGCTTCTGGCCCGTGTGGGGCGCCGCCATGCTGGCGGTGAACGCGGGGCTTTTGCTGGGGGCGGCGGCGTTTATCACGCACCGGGCGGCGCAGCGGCGCGACGCGGCCCGCAGCGAGTGGATCGCGGCCATCTCCCACGACGTGCGCACGCCCCTTTCGATGGTGCTGGGCTATGCCGCCGCGCTGGAGGAGGCGCCGGAGCTGAGCGGGGAGCAGCGCCGTCAGGCGGGGCTCATCCGCGAGAAGGGCGAGCAGCTGCGCGGCCTGATCGCCGATCTGAACCTGACCAACCGCCTGGAGTACGCCATGCAGCCCCTCAAGCGCGAATGGCTTTCGCCCGCCGCGCTGGTGCGCGAGACGGCGGCGAACTTCCTCAACGAGGACCCGGACGGCCTGCATCCGCTGGAGGTGAGCATATCGCCCGCGGCGGAGGAAACACGATTGCTTTGCGACCGCCAGCTGCTTGGCCGCATGCTGGAAAACCTGATCCGAAACAGCGTGCGCCACAACCCCCAGGGCTGCGCGGTGCGGGTGTCGCTCGCGCGGCGGGGCCGCCGCCTGCGCCTCTGCGTGAGCGATACGGGAAGGGGATTTTCCCAGGAGCAGCTTGCGCGCCCTGGGCGGGGCGAGCGCATGCAGGACGAGGGCGGGCACGGGCTGGGGCTTCGCATCGTGCGGGACGTGGCGCGGGCGCACGGCGGCCGCGCGCGCTTTGCAAACCTGCCCGAAGGCGGCGGAGCGTGCGTGATCGACGGCCTTCGTCCCACGCGCCGGGCGGGGCGGAAAATTTCCTCTTGACAAACCGGCCCGCCTTGGCTATGATATTTTGCAAACGCGATGACCGGGCATGGCCGCCCCACGCGCACCCCAAGAGAGACGCCGGCTGGTGAAAAGGCGTCGGGCGCAAAGCGGCTTCTCTCCCGCGAGCGGCCGGCGCGAAACCGCTCAGTAGCGCCGGACGGGCGGCCCGTAACAGCCCAGAGCGGGAACGGAATTCCGTTCCAAGAGAAGTGGTACCGCGGAAGCAGCGCTTTCGTCTTCATGGGAGGACGAAGGCTTTTTTATTGCTCCGCCAAAAACGAAGGAGGAGGAAGAACGCATGGCTTTTGTACCGACGCTGGACCTGCACGAGCACACCTTGCCCGGATTGCTTCGGAGGAACGCGCAGCGACTGCCCGACAACGACTGCATCGTCGCGCCGGAATTCGGCATCTGCTGGAGCTGGAAGGAGTTTGACCGCCGCACCAGCGAGGTGGCGCGCGGCATGTACGCCATGGGCATCCGCAAGGGCGACCATGTGGCCATCTGGTCCACCAACACGCCCGAATGGATGCTGACCATGTTCGCATCGGCCAAGCTGGGCGCGATTCTGGTGACCGTCAACACCAACTACAAGCAGTTCGAGCTCAACTACCTGCTCAACCAGAGCGATACCAAGATGCTCGTGATGACCGCCGGCGTCAAAAACAACGACTACATCAGCCATATCACCGGCCTCGTGCCCGCCCTCAACACCGAGGCGCCGGAGCGCATCTCCTGCAAGCAGCTTCCCTTCCTCAAGCGCGTGCTCCTCATCGGCGACAGCGAGCGACGCCCCATGGGCATGAGCCGCTTTGACGACCTCTACGAGCTGGCCGCCTCCGTGCCCGAAAGCGTGGTGGAGGAGAGCATCGCGGGTCTGGATACCCACGAGACGATCAACATGCAGTACACCAGCGGCACCACGGGCTTTCCCAAGGGCGTGATGCTCACCCACTACAACATCACCAACAACGGCCAGTTCCTGGGCGACTGCATGAAGCTGACCGACGAGGACCGGCTGCTGATCGTGGTGCCCCTGTTCCACTGCTTCGGCTGCGTGCTGGGCGTGATGAGCTGCCTGACGCACTGCACCACCATCGTGCTCATGGACCACTACAACCCGCTGCGCGAGATGCAGATTTTGCAGGACGCGCGCTGCACCGCCGTGCACGGCGTGCCCACGATGTTCATCGGCATGCTCGAGCACCCGGAGTTCGACCGCTTCGATTTCAGCCGCCTGCGCACGGGCATCATGGCCGGAAGTCCCTGCCCCATCAAGACCATGCGCGACGTGACGGGCAAGATGCACCTCTCCGAGCTGACCATCACCTACGGCCAGACCGAGTGCAGCCCCGGCATGACCATGAGCCGCACGGACGATCCCCTCGAGCTGCGCTGCACCACCGTGGGCAAGCTCCTGCCCCAGACCGAGGGCAAGATCATCGACCCCGAAACGGGCAAGGAGGTGCCCCGCGGCGTGCCGGGCGAGATCGTCACCCGCGGCTACCATGTGATGAAGGGCTATTACAAGATGCCCGAGGCCACCCGTCAGGCCATCGACGAGGACGGCTGGCTGCACACCGGCGACATCGGCACCATGGACGAGGACGGCAACTTCCGCATCACCGGCCGCCTCAAGGACATGATTATCCGCGGCGGCGAGAACATCTACCCCCGCGAGAT
>CALVKX010000302.1 GCA_944333375.1 uncultured Eubacteriales bacterium | reverse complement strand
GTGCTACCGGGGCCTTCTGCCGCAGGCATTTCTGGACAAGCTGACGCACGACCGCTGGAGCGGCATGCTCCGGGCAGACCCCTCCGCCTCGCTGGGCGCGTTCGAGGACGGACGGATCGTGGGAACCGCCATGGTCAGCTACGCGCGCGAGCCGGGACGCGAGGGCCTGGGCGAGCTGGTCAGCCTCTACCTTCGTCCGGCGGCCATGGGCCGCGGGTATGGCCGCCGCCTGATGGAAGCCGCGCTGCAGAGGCTCCGGGAGGACGGCTGCGAGGGTGTGTGCCTCTGGGTGCTGGAGGGAAACCGGCAGGCCCAGGCATTTTACCGGCACATGGGTTTTCATCCCTCGGGCCGGTCGCAGAAGGAGGTCTTTGGCGGCGCGGAAACCGAGCTGGTGGAGATGATCCTGCGCTGGGAACGCTGAAATTTTTACAAAATGGTTTTCAAAAACTTGGCGATCAGGTATAATAACAGAACGGGATGTGTTCTTCCCACGCACACGCACATTCGGAGGACTATGTACATGCTACGACGCGCTTTGTGCTGCATGCTCTGCCTGCTGCTGGTCACTGCTCCCGCCGCCATGGCGGAAAGCGCCTTTACCATGGCCGGCTACGACGGGGAAAACAGCACGCACGACTGGAACACCAACGGGTTTTTTCTTCGCATGCAGGAAAGGACGGGCCTGACCTTTATCTTTGACCAGTATACCAGCCTGGAAAAGTGGCAGGACGCCAAGGACGTCATGTTCGCGCCCGGCGGCGAGCTGCCCGACGTGCTGTTCAAGGCGGCGCTGACCAAGCCGGAACTGATCCGCTATTCCGACAGCGGCCAGCTCATCGACCTGGCTCCGCTTCTGGAGGAGAACGCGCCGAACCTGTGGGCGCTGCTGGAGGCGCATCCCGACTGGCGGGAGGCCATCACGCTGCCCAACGGGAAGATCGCGGCGCTGCCCGCCATTCAGGAGCTGGCCCCGCAGAACGCCATGTGGATCAACCGTGCGTGGCTGGACCGGCTGGGCCTGGAGGCTCCCACGGACTGGGACAGCCTGCGCGAGGTGCTCACGGCCTTCCGCGACCGCGACCCCAACGGCAACGGCAAAAAGGATGAGATTCCCTTCGCCTTCCTGGGGCCGTGGGAGCTGAAGTTCTTCTCCCACGCCTGGGGCGTGGCGGCCAACGACTACAACATCTACCTGGACGAGGACGGGCAGGTGCATTACTGGCCCGCCGAGGACGGCTTCTGGGAGATGGCGCTGGCTCTGCGCGAGCTGTACCAGGAGGGGCTGCTCGACCCCAACGGCTTCATCACGGCCGATGCGCTGCGCCGCATCACGGACGAGGATGCCGCGGCGGTCTACGGCGTGTTTTTCGCGCCGACCCCGGTGAACCTGGTGCCCTATGACATGTCCGTGGATTATGTGCTGCTGGAGCCGCTGACCTACGGCGGAAAGCAGGTCTACCGCGATCTGTGCGGCGAGGTGACGCGCGGCACGTTCGCCATCACCTCCGCCTGCGAGGACCCCGCCGCCCTGCTGGCCTGGGTGGATGTGCTCTACACCGAGGAAGGCGCCATCGCGGCCCTGGCGGGAACCGAGGGCGAGGACTACGTCGTGGGCGAGGACGGCAGCTGGACCTGGAAGGGCGGCATGGAGGCCATGACCGCGTCCACGCTCAGTGAGCTGAGCGTCTACGATACGGGCGATATGCCCTGGCTTTTCCCCGACGCGTTCTACGACCGCTACGGCGAGGAAAACGTGCGGCGGGTCAACGGGGAGCTTCGCAGGCTGGATGCCTTTATCGTAAGGCCCTTCCCCGTCTATACGCTCACGGAGGAGGAGAGCGCCCGCGCGCTTGAGCTGCAGTCGCAGCTGGGTCCCTATGTGGATGAAACGCTGGCGCGCGTGGTGCTGGGGGAGACGGATGCCGGCGAGGCCCAGGCGTTTGCGGAGGGGCTGAAGGAGCGCGGCATGCAGGAGATGATCGATTTGTGGCAGAGCGTCGCCGACCGGCTGGGCGCGTGACGCAAAGCCCCGGTAGAAGCACGCGGCTTCACATCACCAAAGAAGGATGGATGGCTTATGAACAGGTACGCGCAAATGATCAGTGAACTCAAAACCCCAGAGGTCATGAAACGTTTGACCTACCTTTACGGCCAGCGCGGCGGCATGCTGGTGGCGCAGAGCGCGCGCTATTCGCACCTGCTCAAGCGGCACGAGGAGCTTGTCGGCTACGAGGGCCCCATCGCCATGATCAGCGCGCCGGGACGCACCGAAATCGGCGGCAACCACACCGACCATAACCAGGGCAAGGTGCTGGCCGCCGCCGTCAACCTCGACACGCTGGCCGCCGTCAGCCCGCGCCCCGACAGTACGGTCAACATCTACAGCGAGGGATACGCGCCGCTTTCCCTCACGCTGGACGATTTGAGCGTGCGCGAGGCGGAGAAAGGCACCACGGCGGCGCTGGTGCGCGGCGTGGCCGACGGCCTTAAGAAGGCGGGCCTGCGCGTGGGCGGCTTCGACGCGGTGATGACCTCCACCGTGCGCAGCGGGAGCGGGCTTAGCAGCTCGG
>CALVKX010000301.1 GCA_944333375.1 uncultured Eubacteriales bacterium | reverse complement strand
CGGGCGATGGTGATGGGCTTTTCCCAGTTGCGCACGCAGGGAGAGATGCCCTTGACCACCACCGGCGCGCGGAACACCGTGCCGTCCAAAATGGCGCGGATGGTGCCGTTGGGGCTTTTCCACATCTGCTTGAGGCCGTACTCTTCCACGCGCTGGGCGTTGGGGGTGATGGTGGCGCACTTGACCGCCACGCCGTATCTGAGGGTCGCCTCGGCGCTCTCCACGGTCACGCGGTCATCCGTCTCGTCGCGGTGGCGAAGGCCAAGGTCGTAGTATTCGGTCCTGAGATCCACGTAGGGCAGAATCAGCTTGTCCTTGATCTTCTGCCACAGGATGCGGGTCATTTCGTCGCCGTCCATCTCTACCAGCGGCGTTTTCATCAAAATCTTTTCCAAACCGATCCCATCCCTTTTGAAGATGTATTTCGACCCATACGGAAGGTCCAAGGCTATTGTATCGGGTTTGTGGGGCCTTGACAAGACGCGGTACAGCAAAAGAACAGGACGCTTGTGCGCGCCATGGCTTTATGGTATCATCCGGGGAGAGAAGGAGGGAGCGGGATGAACCGTCAAATGCGGCTGGAAAGGACCGCCCTGCTGCTTTCGCCGGCCCAGATGGAACGGCTGGAGCATGCGCATGTGATGCTTTTCGGGCTGGGCGGCGTGGGCGGCCACGCGGCGGAGGCGCTGGCGCGCGGCGGCGTGGGCAAATTGACGCTGGTGGACCATGATGTGGTCTCGCCCTCCAACCTCAACCGCCAGCTCGCAGCGCTGGAGAGCACGGTGGGAAGGCCCAAGGCACAGGTGCTCTCGGCTCGCCTTCGGGACGCGGCGCCGGATGCCGAGATCGTGGCGGTGGAGGCGTTTTACCTGCCGGAGAGCCCCGTGCCCATCCCGCAGGATGTGAGCGTGGTGGTGGATGCCATTGACACCGTATCGGCCAAGCTGCACCTGGCGCAGACCTGCTACGAACGTGGGATCCCCCTGATAAGCTGCATGGGCATGGGCAACCGCCTGGACCCCACGCTCATCCGTGTGGGCGACATCTTCGAGACCTCCGGCTGCCCCTTGTGCCGCGTGGTGCGTCAGGGCCTGCGCAAGCGAAACATCCCCTCGCTTCGCTGCGTGTATTCGCTGGAACCCGCCATCGGCACAGGGGGACGCCTTCCCGGCTCGGTCAGCTTCGTGCCGCCGGCGGCGGGGCTGTTTCTGGCCGCCGAGGCGGTCCGCCTGATCGCCGGGGAACGGTGAGAAAGTTTGACACAGGGATGGCGTTTTTTCATATTCTATGGTAAAATAGCTCATAGATGGCGCAGACAGCGCCGCAACGCTTGGAGGGTTTACATTGAAAAAGGACATCATCATCATCGGTGGGGGTGTGGTGGGCTGTGCCGTGGCAAGGCTCCTGTCGCGGTATCAGGCTGACATGGCGCTGCTGGAGGGGGCCAGCGATGTGGCCGAGGGCGCCAGCAAGGCCAACAGCGGCATCGTGCACGCGGGCTTCGACGCCAAGCCCGGAACGCTCAAGGCAAAACTGAACGTCGAGGGTGCGCGGATGTACCCGGCGCTGTGCGCCGAGGTGGACGCGCCCTACGGCCAGCCCGGCGCGATGGTGCTGGCCTTCACCGAGGAGGAGCGCGCCCATGTTCAGACGCTGTACGAGCAGGGCGTGGCCAACGGCGTGGAGGGCCTGCGCGTGATTGAGCGCGAGGAGATTCTTTCTCTGGAGCCTAACGTCAATCCCGACGTGGTGTGCGCGCTGCTGGCGCCCACCAGCGGCATCACCAGCCCCTACGAGCTGACCTGCGCGCTGGCGGACCACGCGGCGGTCAACGGCGTGGAGTTCCACCTCAATACCTATGTTAAGTCCGTTCGTCCCGGTGGGGCGGGCTATGTGCTCGATACCACCCGGGGCGAGATGGAGGCCCGCATCGTGGTCAACTGCGCGGGTGTGGAATCGGCGCGGCTGCACAACATGCTCAGCCCCAAGCCGCTCACCATCATTCCCCGCAAGGGTGAATATTACCTGCTCGATCACACCAAGCCCCTCGCTTTCTCCATGACCATGTTCCAGACACCTACCAAGATGGGCAAGGGCGTGCTGGTCAGCCCGACGGTGCACGGAAACCTGCTGCTGGGGCCCTCGGCCATCGACGTGGAGGACGGCACCGCCGTGGAGACAACCGCCCAGGCGCTGGGGCTGGTGGCGGACGCGGCGCGCAAGACCTGGCCGGGCGAGAGCCTGCGCAGCGTGATTACCACGTTTGCGGGCATCCGCGCGCACGAGGCGAACGGCGACTTCGTCATCGGCGCCGTGGAGGGCGCGCCCGGCGCGTATGAAACCGTGGGCATCGAAAGCCCCGGCCTCACGTCTGCACCCGCCATCGCGCAGATGCTGGTGGAGCAGATCGCAAGGGAAAACAGCCTTTCCAAAAAGGCGGAATGGAAGCCCGCGCCCAGGCGCGAGAAGCCCTTCTATGCCATGACGCTGGAGGAACGGGTCGCGGTGGTCCAAAAGGACCCCTCCTATGGCACGCTGGTGTGCCGCTGCGAGGAGCGCACCGAGGCGGCGATCCGCGGGGCGAATCG
>CALVKX010000300.1 GCA_944333375.1 uncultured Eubacteriales bacterium | reverse complement strand
GGCTGCGACAGCCTGGCCATCGCCATCGGCACCAGCCACGGCGCCTTCAAGTTCAAGGGCGAGCCCAAGCTGCGCTTTGACATCCTGGAGGAGGTCTCCAAGCGCCTGCCCGGCTTCCCCATCGTGCTGCACGGCGCCAGCAGCGTCATTCCCAGCTATGTGGACATGATTAACCAGTATGGCGGCAACATGCCCGGCGCGCAGGGCGTGCCCGAGGAGATGCTGCGCAAGGCCGCGACCATGGCGGTGTGCAAGATCAACATCGACAGCGACCTGCGCCTGGCCTTCACCGGCGAGATCCGCAAGCACCTGGCCGAGCATCCCGACCACTTCGATCCCCGTCAGTACCTGACCGACGCGCGCAACGGCATCCGCGAGATGGTCCGTCACAAGATCGTCAACGTCCTGGGCTGCAACGGCAAGGCGTAAGCCTGTTAAACGACGCGGCGCGACTGAACAAGTCGCGCCGCAACTTTTTTTTCGCCACTCAATCAAACGTCCCCGCGGCGCGTCTAATGGGTGAAAGCGCGCTTGAACAGAAGGAGGGGAAGCCTGTGACAAGGGAGGACTTTGAGGGCCGCGTCCTGGACGCGCGGGAGAAGATGTACCGCGTGGCCAGGAGCTACCTTCAAGGGGAGCAGGACTGCCTGGACGCGGTGTCCGAGGCGGTGCTCAGGGCCTGGCAGAAGCGCTCGTCCCTTCGCCGGGAGGAGTTCTTCGACACGTGGCTCATGCGGATTCTGATGCGCGAATGTGTCAACATCCAGCGCAGGCAAAGGCGCATGGTGCCCGTGGAGAACGTGCCGGAGAGGCCCGCGCCCGACAGGAATGCCGCGGCCCTGCGCGACGCGCTGGACGCCCTGCCCCCGAAGCTGCGCACCGTGACGGTGCTGCACTACATGGAGGGGTACGACGTTTCGGAGCTTTCGCGGCTGCTGCGCGTTCCCAAAGGAACCGTCACCTCCCGGCTGCACATGGCCCGCGGACGCCTGCGGGAGCTTTTGAAGGAGGATATCGAATGAAACAATCCGAGTGGCGGCGCGCATATGATCCGGACCCGGTCCATCTGGAGGCGCGCGTGAGGCATACGCTTAAAAATCTTGATGCGGCCCCGGCCGCGCGGCCGCGCGCGCTGCGCACGGCGCTGATCGCGGCGCTGGTGCTGGCGCTCCTGTGCGGGATCGCGCTGGCGGTGTACGAGAGCCGCACGGCCGACCTGGCGGGGTGGTTCGGCGGCGAGGAACGCAAGGAAGCGCTGCTTGCGGGCGACATCGCGCCCTCGGGCGAGAGCACGCGGCTGGGCGATGTGGTCTATACGCTGGACGACGTGATCTACAAGGACGGCACGATCTACGGCAGCGGCGTCATCCGCGCGGCGGAGGGCGCCAACATCGTGCTGATTGACGAAAATTCGGGCATCTATGAGCCCGCGGGCTATCCCCTGCACTACGGCAAGGACTACACCGTGCCCGACGACGCGCCCAGCTACGTGGAGCTGGCGAAGGAGCGGGGGGCCAGGCTCATTCTGGCCAAATGCGTGGCGGACGGCGTGCTGAATGAAAACGGCGAGCCGGACAGCGTCGGCTACGACCAGATTCCCCAGATAGACGGCACCATTCGCTTCTACTTTGAGTTCGCGGGCCGCGAGGGCGGCATTGAGCGCGCAGAGAGCTATGACGTGATCCTCTCCATCGCCAACTGGGAGGTCACGCCCGAGGGCGAATGGCTGCGCGAGGACCCCGACAACACCTGGCTCAAGGACGAATGGGTCGTGACGGTCACGCCCGATAGGAAAGGAGATGCCCAATGAAAAAACGTGGACTTTGCCTCGCGCTGTGCCTGTGCCTGCTGACGGGCGCCCTGCCTGCGCTGGCGCAGGACGGCGGCGCGCTGTGCGTGCTCAATGACGGCTGGTTCGTAAACGAGGATTATCTGGCGCAGTACCCGGACCGAAGCCTGGAGATGATCCCCGCCGAGTATCTTGACAACGGCATCGACACCAACCTGCGGGAGCTGCTCTTCACCACCGATTGGGATGTGGCCCGCATCACGACGGACGAGTTCACCCTTGGGGAGCTGGACGAGGCCGGGCTGCTCATGGACCTGACGGAGCTGTTCGGGGAAGAGAAGCTCTACCCCGCCGTGCGCGGGGCGGTCACGGTGGACGGTCGCATGATGGGCGTGCCCACGATGGGCTGGTACATGGGCGCCCGTTACAGCATGCATTGGCTGGATGGGGACCCCTATGGCCTGGGGGAAAAGCTGGGGCTTACGGAGGCGGACGAGCCGCATACCTATGCGGAGCTCTACGCCCTTGCGCAGAAGTATTTTGCGCTGGAGGCGGAAACGCGGCGCGGTACCCTCTTTTTCGATGGCATGCTGAACGGTCAGGCGGGCGTTCTGCTGCTTTCGAGCTTTATCGATCAATATGCCGGGGAGTTTGCGGACGCGGAGGGAAACGTCGATTATGATACCGACGCCTTCCGAGGCGGGGTGAGGCAGATCGACGAACTGACGGCGCTGCTTGGCGACAACCTCAAGCCCCTCTATAATGAAGGCTCCACCAGGCTGTACATGCTGGTCAGCGACGCGGCCAACCACCCGCTGGGGAACGAGAC
>CALVKX010000299.1 GCA_944333375.1 uncultured Eubacteriales bacterium | reverse complement strand
ATGTGGCCCCCCGCCGAGGAGATTTTGAACTTGCCGTGGAAGGGCTTGGAGGGGCCGAGTTGATAGCTGTCGCTGGCGAAGACGATCACCCGCTCCCCCGCCTTGAGGGGGAAGCTGGGGAAGGGGAAGGTGATGCGGTCGGTGCGGTTGGTAATCATCACGCCTTCCATGTCCAGATCCGCGCCGGTGCCGTTGTAGAGCTCCAGCCAGTCGTGAAACTCGCCGTTTTCATCGGGGACGGCGCTGTTGTTGGCGGCCATCACCTCGCTGATGACCAGCCCGTCAAACCGGCTTCCCCCGACCCGCCTGCCCGCTTCCTTGGGGCTGACGAGGTAGATCACGATCAGCAGCCCCAAAAACAGCAAAAGCAGCGGCAGGACCTTCATGGCCTGGCTTTTGCGCTTTTTGGGGGCGTAGTCCTTGCGCGGCCGCGGCGCGGTAGGCGTGGCGGCGTCGGTGCGGGCGGGACGGCGCTCCTGCTGCGGCGTGTTGTACTGCATGTGAGGGATCGGCCTCCTTTCCTGTGTAGAAGATGGCGCGCAGCGGCCCGCCCGTCTCAAGGGGAAACGGGCAGGGGCCGTGGTTAGTATACCATAAACGCACGGGGTTGGAAACGCCCAATTTGTATCAGTTTTGCAGCGAGACGCCTTTTGCGCAAAAAACCGGCGGCCGCATCCAAGCGAGCCGCCGGCGGGGGTCCGTTTCGTTATCCCTTCACCGCGCCGCTGGTCAGGCCGGCGATGAAGTAGCGCTGGAGGAATACAAACACGATGGTGACGGGGACGGCGCTGACGACGCTGGCGGCCATCATAGCGCCCCAGTTGGTGCTGGCTTCGCCCAGGAAGGTCATCACCAGGCCCGAGGCCAGCGTGCGCTTGGCGGTGTCGGTGACCAAAGTCATGGAGTAGAGCAGGTCGTTCCAGCTCCACACGAAGCCGTAGATGGCGATGGACACCATGCCGGGTACCGCCATGGGGAAGATGATCTTCCACATGATGCGGAAATTCCCCGCGCCGTCGATCTTGGCGCTTTCGATGAGCGAGTCGGAAAGCTGGTCAAAGTACGTCTTGAGCGTCCATGTGCCCACGGGAAGGGTAAAGACCACGTAGCTTATCATCAGCGCGTAGTAGCTGCCCAGGAGGCCGAGCTTTTGCATGAGCACGTAGATGGAGAGCAGCAAAATGGCCTGCGGGAACGCCTGGCTCATCATGAACAGTCCCATGACGAACTTGCGGCCCCGGTAGCGGAACTTGGAGAAGCTGTAGCCCGCGAAGGCGCACACCGCCGTGGCCAGGAAGCTGGAGGCGAAGCTGACCACCAGGCTGTTGAGCAAATAGCGCATGATCTTGGGATCGGTGACGATGGCGCGCAGGTTGTCCAGCGTCATGGGGCCGGAAAAGAACGCCAGGCCGAAGGTCTCGGAGGCGGGCTTGAGGGCCGTGTTGATGAGCCAGAGAAGCGGCAGGAACACAAAGCCGCCGATCAGCAGCGCCGACGTGTAGAAAAACACGCGGAAGCCCACGGTTTTTTGAAACATCCTCTCCGCCTCCTCTCAGTCGCTTTCGTTGACCTGGCGCAGGTAGACAAAGCTGAAGATGGCCAAAAGCAGCGCCCAGATGGTGCCCACCGTAGCGGCCTTGCCCATGTTCCAGTTCTTGAAGGCCGTCTTGTAGACCTCGATGGACAGGGTCGTGGTGGCGCGGGCGGGTCCGCCCTGCACCATGGTCCAGGGCAGGTCGAAGTGCTGAAGGTTGCCGATGGCGCCCAGGATGAGCACCAGCGTCATGATGCCGCGCATGGCCGGCGCCACGATGTGGGTAAACACCTGCCAGTTGTTGGCCCCGTCGATGCGGGCGGCCTCGATCTGGTCCATGGACACGCCCTGCAGCCCGCCCAGGAGGAAGGCCATGTACCAGGGCAGCATCTGCCAGGTGCGGGCGATGACCACGCAGATCAGCGCCGTCTGCGTCTGGCCCAGCCACGTCTGCCCCTCGCCGCCGCAGGCTTCAATGAGGGCGTTGAGAATGCCGTACTGGCCGTTGAAGATCCAGGTCCACAGAAAGCCGATGGCCGTGCCGGGAATGATCCAGTTGACCAGCGTTACGCCGCGCAGAAACTCGCTCCCGCGGAAGCCCTGGTTCAGCACAATTGCCCAGATCAGCCCCAGGAGAAACGGCAGGGCCGTGGAGAGCAGCACGAACGCCGCGGTGGTCAGCACCGTCTGCCCGAAGTAGGGGTCGGAGAGCACCTTGGCATAGTTGGCGAAGCCCACGACATCATAGGTGGGGCGCATGAGCGAGCGGTCCGTAAAGGACATGTAGATGGCGCTGATAAACGGATAGAGAATGATGGCCAGAAACATCGCAAGTCCGGGGATGACCAGCAGCACGCCGGTATGGCGGTCGCTCAGGCCCCGCAGGCGCGGCGCAGGATCGCGTTGTATCATTGCGGACCCTCCTCAGGCATGTGCGGGCGGAAGGGACGCTTCCCCCTTCCGCCCATGGAACCGGGTTTCCTTACAGGGAGTTCAGACGGCCTTCCATGTCGGCCGCGGCCTGCTCGGAGGTCTTCTGGCCCAGCAGGACCGCCTGTACCTCTTCGGTGATGATGGCCTTGATCTCGTTGGCATT
>CALVKX010000298.1 GCA_944333375.1 uncultured Eubacteriales bacterium | reverse complement strand
GCGCGCCGGTCATCTCAAGGCCCATCTCCTGCAAAATGTAGGCCACGCTGTCGCCGCGCGCGGGCGTGGGGGCCAGCGACAGGTCCACGATGCCGAAGGGCACGCCCAGGCGCCTGGCGGCCTCCTGCGCCACCAGCTCGCCCACGCGGGTGATCTTGAAGGCCGTGCGCTTGATCGTCTCGGCCACCACGTCAAAGGGCTGGCCGCGCACCTCCTTGAGCGCCCGCTGCACCACGCCCGGGCCGCTCACGCCCACGTTGACCACGCACTCGGGCTCGCCCACGCCGTGGAACGCCCCGGCCATGAAGGGGTTGTCCTCCACGGCGTTGGCAAAGACGACGATCTTGGCGCAGCCGAAGCCGTCCGTGGCCGCCGTCAGCTCGGCGGTGCGCTTGATGACCTGGCCCATCCTGCGCACGGCGTCCATGTTGATGCCGCTGCGGGTGGAGGCGACGTTGACGCTGCCGCAGAGGCGCGCGGTCTTTTGAAAGACCTCGGGCATGGCGTCCAGCAGCGTCTCCTCGGCGCGCGTGG
Organism: uncultured Eubacteriales bacterium; assembly: GCA_944333375.1. The sequence continues at coordinate 2,118 of CALVKX010000298.1, read as the reverse complement.
CGCCCTTGTGCATCAGGGCGCCGAAGCCGCCGATGAAGTTGACGCCCACCGCCGCCGCCGCCTCGTCCAGCGCCACGGCGATGGCCATGGGGTCCTCGCCGCTGATGAGGCTCACGGGCGTGACGGAGATGCGCTTGTTGACGATGGGCACGCCCAGCTCGCCCTCCAGCTCGCCGCCCACGCGCACCAGATCCCGCGCCAGGCGCGTCACCTTCTCATAGGCCGCCTCCGCCGTCTCGCGGTCGCTGCCCTTCTTGCAGTCCAGCAGGCTCAGGCCCATGGTGATGGTGCGGATGTCGAAATGCTGCTCGCTGACCATGCGGATGGTCTGGAGAATTTCGCTGACCTCGATCACGGTATCCCTCCTCAGATGCGGTGCATGGCGTCGAAGATGTCGGTGCGCTGGATGCTGATCGCCTCGCCCAGCTCGCCCCCGACCTCCTCCATGCGCGCCGCCAGACGGCTGAAATCCGCCGTCGCATCCGTGATGTCCACGATCATGAGCATGGTGAAGTAGCCGTCGAGAATCGTCTGGGAGATCTCCAGGACGTTTACGTTCATTTCAAACAGGGCTGTGCTCACCCTGGCGATGATGCCGGGCTTGTCCACGCCGGTGACCGAAACGAGCGCCTTTTGCATGCGAAAACCCCTCCTTGTTTTTTCCTCCCCTACGATACCGCACCCCGGCGCGCCTGTCAACTTGCTTTTTTCCGGGATTGGTGTATCATGGGAGGAACGAGGAGGGGTTTTTATGCAGCTTCGAGCGGTCGCGGTTCAGGACATCTCGTGCGTGGGGCGCTGCTCCCTGACGGTCGCGCTGCCCATTTTAAGCGCCGCGGGCGTCAACACCGCCGTGGTGCCCACCGCGCTTCTGAGCACCCATACGGGCGAGTTCACGGGCTATACGCACCTGGACCTCAGCGGCGAGCTGCTGCCCATCGCCCGCCACCTGAGCACCCTGGGGCTGCGCTTTGACGCCTTCTATTCGGGCTATCTGGCCTCGGGCGCGCAGGCGGAGACGGTGGCGGAAATGATGGACCTGCTGTGCGGCGAAGGCACGCACATCTTCGTCGATCCGGCCTTCGGCGACCACGGGCATCTGTACTCCCTGCTGGACGCCTCTTTGCCCGCGGCCATGCGCCGCCTGTGCGCCCGCGCGCGCACCATCACGCCCAACCTGACCGAGGCGGCGTTTCTGCTGGAGGAGCCCTTCCCGGGCGAGGAGGCGGGGGAGGCGTGCGTGAGCCGCCTGTGCCGCGGCCTTCGCGCGCTGGGGGTGGACAACGTGGTCATCACCGACGTCGCCGCCCGCCCCGGCTTTACGGGCGCGGCCGTGCTGGCCAAGGGCATGGACGCCCCGGCCTTCCTCTATCGGGAGCGCTTCCCCGGCGTCTTTCACGGCACCGGCGACGTGTTCGCCTCGTTTCTCCTGGGGGCGCTCATGCGCGGCGCTGCGCTGGTCCGCGCGGCCGAGCTGGCCCTGGAGATGACGCACCTGGCGATTCGCCGCACCCTGGAGGGCGGCGAGCCGCTGCGCTACGGCCTTCGCTTTGAGGACGTCCTGCCCGCCTACTGGCGGCGCCTCACGGACGCCTGGCCAGGTTAATGATGCTCAGCCCGCGCTTGAACGCGTAGCGCAGCGTCGAGGCCGTGCCCCCCGCCGCCCGCGTGCAGTAGGCGATGCACCAGCTCGACAGCCCCACCATGTAGCGGTTTCGCGCCTGCATGCACCCGTCCACGTACCTGGCCGAGAGCACCTCCACGCGATCCGCCAGCGACTTGATGCGCTCATAGCGCGCCACGTCCGCCGGCTTCCACAGCCGCGCCTGGTCCGCGCAGGGCAGCGCCAGGACCAGCTGGATGTGCGGATGGCGCCCGCGCGCCTCGATCACCGCCTCCGCCGCCAAGGTGTCAAACCCCAGCGCCCCGCCCGCGATGAACGTATCCATCCCCTTTTCCACCATGTCGTCGATGGCCTGCGAAAGCAGCCCCGGCAGCCGCGCCCTCTCCGCCGCGCCGATCAGCCGGTGGCCCGTGAAAAAGCAGGTCGTTTCCCTTGCCGTCATGTCGTCCTTCCCCCCGTGCCTGCGTTCTTATCCCACATCATACCACACTTTT
>CALVKX010000297.1 GCA_944333375.1 uncultured Eubacteriales bacterium | reverse complement strand
GGCAAAAAGCTCTACGGCATGTTCTTTGAGGGCTACACCGAAAAGCTCTGGGGCCGCCATCCCCGCGAGATCGACGCAAGCTGGGGCAAGCAGCGCACCAAGGAACTGAGCATCTTCGGCATCCTCAGGGACATGTTCTCCAAGGTCTTCATCTCCAAGGAGCAGCGGATGAAGCATGTGCAGACCTCGCTGATCGAGGAATTCCGCTATCCCAAGTACGGCCCCGGCCAGCTGTGGGAAACCGTGGCCGCCGAGGTGGAGAAGATGGGCGGAAAGATTCTGCTGGGCGCGGAGGCCCTGGGCCTGACCACGGAGGTCGGGCGCGTCAGGAGCCTGCGCTACCGCGACGAGAGCGGCGAGCATGAGGCGGAGGCGGACGTGTTTTTCTCCTCCATGCCCGTCAAGGACCTGGTGGCCGGCATGAACGATGTGCCCGCGGACGTGGCGCGGGTGGCGGCGGGCCTGCCCTACCGCGACTTTGTGACCGTGGGATTGCTGGTGGACCGGCTCAACCTCAAAAACGAAACCAGTCACAAGACGCTTGGCAACATCGTGCCCGACTGCTGGATCTACGTGCAGGACACCAACGTCCGCCTCGGCCGCATCCAGATCTTCAACAACTGGTCGCCCTATCTGGTCCGTGACCCGGAGCATACGGTGTGGATCGGGCTGGAGTACTTCTGCGACGAGGGCGACGCCTTTTGGAACATGAGCGAAGAGGAATGTGTGGCGCTGGCGGCGCGCGAACTGTGCGCCATGGGCGTGATCGACAGCCCGGAGCAGGTGCGCATGAGCCACCGCGAGCGCGTGCAGAAGGCCTATCCCGCCTATTTCGACACCTACGACGAGATGGAAAAGGTCGTCTCCTACCTGAGCTCCTTTGAAAACCTCTACTGCGTGGGCCGCAACGGCCAGCACCGCTACAACAACATGGACCACTCCATGGCCACCTCCTTTGAGGCGGTGGACAATCTGGTGGCCGGCGTCAAGACCAAGGACAACATCTGGAACGTCAACACCGAGCAGGAGTACCATGAGGAGAAAAAGGCCTGACAAGCCTGCCCTGTAAGGAGGCCGCAGCTTGCTTCGTTTCATTCCCCGGGAGGCGCGCCCGCTGGACGGGCGCGCCGCGGCCGCGCTTTCCCCCTATGGCGGGGTGACGGCGCGGCTTTTGTGCGCGCGCGGCATCAGCGACGCGGCGCAGGCGGAGCGCTTTTTGCATCCGTCGCTTTCCCAGCTTCACGATCCCATGCGCATGAGCGGCATGGCGCAGGCGCTGGAGATCCTCAGGGACGCCCGCGACCGCGCCCTGCCCGTGGTGGTCTACGGCGACTACGACGTGGACGGCATCTGCGCCTGCACGCTCATGACGCAGGCCCTGCGCCGCTTCGGCGTGAAGGCCCAGCCCCATACGCCGCTGAGGCAGGAGGGGTACGGGCTGAACACGGAGGCGGTGGCGAAGCTGGCAAAAGCCTTTCGCGTGCTGGTGACGGTGGACCTTGGCATCACCAATCACGAGGAGGTGCTTATGGCCCAGCGCCTGGGCATGCGCGTGATCGTGACCGACCACCACGGCCTGGGGCTTGAGCCCAGCCCCGCCGACGCGGTGCTTAACCCGCTGCTGGGCGATTATCCCTTCCGCCGCCTGTGCGGCACGGGCGTGGCCTTCAAGCTGGCGCAGGCGCTGCTGGGGCTGGAGGCATGCCGGGAGTTTCTGGACCTGGCGGCGCTGGCCACGGTGGCGGACATCGTGCCGCTGGAGGACGAAAACCGGGTGCTCACGGCGCTGGGGCTCAAGGCCATCGCCGGGCGCGGGCGCGAGGGCATGCGCGCGCTGCTCAGGGTCAGCGGCGACCCCGACCCCGTGGACAGCGAGGCGCTGGGCTTTCGTCTGGGCCCGCGGCTCAACGCGGCGGGCCGGCTGGACGACGCGGGCAAGGGCGTGCGCCTGATGATGACGGACGACCCCGACGAGGCGGACCGGCTGGCCGAGGAGCTGGACGCGCTCAACACCGAGCGCAGGGCCGCCGAGCAGCAGCTCGTCAAAGCGGCGCAGGCGCAGGCCGCCGGACATGACTTCATCCGTGAACGCGCACTCATCGTGCGCGGACGGGACTGGCATGTGGGTGTCATCGGGCTGGCGGCGGGAAGGCTGTGCCAGCAGTATTACTGCCCCACCTGCGTGCTCAGCGAGCATGAGGGAATTTTGCACGGCAGCCTGCGCAGCATCCCCGGCGTACACATCCACGAGTGCCTCAAGGCCTGCGACGATCTGCTGGTGCGCTACGGCGGGCACGAGCAGGCCGCGGGCGTGACGCTGGAGGCGCGGCGCTATGAGGCCTTCTGCGAGCGCCTGCAGGAGGTGGTCGGCAGGGCGGAGGAGCGCTGCTTCGTGCCCGTACAGCCCTATGACGCGGAGCTGACGCTGGAGGAATGTACCGATGCGCTGGTGGACGCGGTGGGGCAGATGGCTCCGTTTGGCTGCGGCAACCCCGCGCCGCTGTTTCTCTCGCGCGGCCTTTGGACCGAGGAGCGCAGGGCCGTGGGCGCGGAGGGGGCGCACCTCAAGCTCACGCTCCGCCAGGGCGGGCGCATGCTGGGCGGCATCGCCTTCTCCCAGGGCAAGCTGGCCGCCTCCCTCCCCGACGAGGTGGACGC
>CALVKX010000296.1 GCA_944333375.1 uncultured Eubacteriales bacterium | reverse complement strand
GTAGCTCTGGTCCATGCCGTGGGAGTTGACGATGCGCACCGTATAGCTGCCGGTGTTGATGACGTTGTGCGCCGTCTTGTCGATGCGCGGGTCGCTCTCCTTGACCAGCCTTTCCATGGCCAGCACACGGTCGATCTTCTCCTGCGGCGTCACCTGCGCAAGCGCGGGGTTTCGCAGGTCCATGTCCGGCACGGGCCCGCCGCCGTCGTAGAGCGGCGCTTCGTCCTCGTCCTCGCACAGCTCGGCGCTTTCCATAACGCCCCTCACCAGCTGGCCCACGGCCTCCTCGTCAAACGCCTCGGTGCTGGCGTAGCCCATGCGGCCCCTGTACAGGCCCCGGAAGCCCAGCCCGCGCGTGCTGTTGCTCTCGTATTCCACCACCTCGCCCTCGGTGGTCATGGCCCTGAAGCTGTCGCGCGAGGACACATACGCCTCGCACGCCTCGATGCCGGCGGCCCTGGCCGCCTCCATCAGCTGCTTGACAAAATCCTGCATTCCGCTTCGCCCCCTTACGCGCGCCCGCCCACCGTGATGGACGATACGCGAATCATCGGCTGGCCCACGTTGGTGGGCACGCTGCCGCTGATGCTTCCGCACATGCCCTGCGCCATGCGCATATCCCGCCCCACGCGGTCGATCTTCATCAAAATGTCCGCGCCCTTGCCGATCAGGCTGGCGCCGCGCACGGGCGTGGTGATCTTGCCGCCTTTTACCAGATAGCCCTCCTGCACGGCGAAGTTGAACTCGCCCGTGGCGGGATCGACGGACCCGCCGCCCATCCTGGCGGCGTACAGCCCGTCGCCCATGGAGGCGATGATCTCGGCTTCATCGTCGCTTCCGGCGGCGATATAGGTGTTTCGCATGCGCGAGGTGGGCGCATAGGCGTAGCTCTCGCGCCGGGCGCTGCCGGTGGGCGCCATGCCCATGCGCCTGCCGTTCAGGCGGTCGATCATGTAGTTTTTGAGCACGCCGTTTTCAATCAGCACAAGGCGCGTGGTGGGCGTGCCCTCGTCGTCCACGTTTTCGCTGCCCCATTCGTTTGCCAGCGTGCCGTCGTCCACGGCGGTCACGCAGGGCGAAGCGATCCGCTCGCCCAGCTTTCCGCAAAACACGCTCGTGCCAAAGGCCACGCTGGTCGCCTCCAGCCCATGCCCGCACGCCTCGTGGAAAATCACGCCGCCAAAGCCGTTTCCAATGGCCACCGGCATCACCCCGGACGGGCATACCGGCGCGTGCAGCATCTCAATCGCGGTCCGGGCCGCCTCGCGGCCCACGGCCGCCGGGTCCACCCGGCTTTCAAAGAGCTCAAAGCCCATCAGCGCCCCGGGGCCCTCAAAGCCGGACTGGTTTTCCGTACCGTTGCCCGCCACCGCCTGACAGCCCAGGCGCGTATACACGCGCCGGTCGGTCACAAAGCGGCCCTCGCTGTTGGCGATGAGCACATCCTGCTCGCTGTCGCGGTAGGTGCAGACCACCTGCGCGATCTCATCCCCCGCCTCCCGGGCGGCGGCGTTGGCGGCCCTGAGGACCTCCGCCTTGCGGCGCGTGTCCGTGCGGGAGGGCAGCAGCTTGACGGCATGCGCGTCCCGCACGGCCGAAACGGTCAGCTCCGCGCAGGCGAGGCGCTCGTTTGCCTGCCTGCGCACGGCTGAGGCCGCCTGCCGGGCGCAGGCCACAAGCCCCTCCCGGCTGGTGTCGTTGGTATAGGCATAGATGGCGTTAAAGCCCACATACACGCGCACGCCCGCGCCGTGGATGCGGCCGGAGTTGACCGTCTCCAGCCGGTTGGATTGCAAAACGAGCGACGTATCCCGCCTGTCCTCCATGAACAGCTCGGCAAAATCGCCGCCGGTCGCCAGCGCGGCGTCAAGCACGTCGCGCGCAAGGGATGGTTCCAGCATGTCCTAACCTCCTACTGTCAGCCCAGAATGGCGGCAAAGTCCGCGTGCGCGAGGTCCGGCGCGCGAAACGTGGCCGCCGGGTTGGCCGCCGCCGATCCCACGCCCAGCGCGCGCATGCCGCCTGCAAGCGCCGCCTCGATGCCCGCGTCCGCGTCCTCTACCACCAGGCAGTTTTCGGGCGAAAGCCCCAGAAGGCGCGCCGCCAGCACGAACACCTCCGGGTCGGGCTTGCTGCGGGTGATGGCGTTGCCGTCGGCTACGGCGTCAAAGGCGTTTTCCAGCCCGATCTGCCGAAGGATGATGGGCGTGTTTTTGCTGGAGGAGCCGATGGCCACCTTCACGCCCCGGTCCTTGAGATACCTCAGCGTATCCAGCGTGCCGGGCAGGATGTCCGCACGGGTCAGGCTTCCAATCAGCTCCACATAATATGCATTTTTGCGCGTGGCCATGGCCTGCTTTTCATCGTCGGTATACGTCCGCTGCGCGCGCTCGAGGATGATGTCCAGGCTTTCCATGCGGCTGACGCCGCGCAGGCGCTCGTTGATGGTGCGGTCAAAGTAGATGCCTTCTTCATCGGCCATGCGCTTCCAGGCCAGATAGTGGCAGTTGTCGGTGGAGACGATCACGCCGTCCAGATCGAAGATGACGCCCAGGATGCTGCTGTTCATATGCACACGTTCCTTTCCTGTATTTGCCTCGGGGTGATTATAGCACGAATTGCCGCCCGCATACAATGCCGAAACACCCTTCCCTGCGGCTTTGGGAAGCTGGAATGTATGTTTGAAACG
>CALVKX010000295.1 GCA_944333375.1 uncultured Eubacteriales bacterium | reverse complement strand
TGGAGGAATTCTTCTTCGGCTGGGCGCGCACCTGGCGGCAGAAGATGATTCCGGCATACGCCGCCCAGCTGCTCACCCTGGACGTGCACGCGCCCAACAAGCTGCGTGCCAACATCCAGCTGCAGAACATGGACGATTTCTTTACCACCTTCGGCATCGAGGAGGGCGACGGCATGTACCGCGCGCCCGAAGACCGCGTGTCCATCTGGTAAAGCGGCCCGCTTCCTTATCCCCCGGACAAAGTCGTCCGGGGGATTTTTTGCGCGGCGCGCTTGACGGCGCGCCCATGCGCGGGGCCCTTTCCGGGCCGCGCTATGCCCGGCGCATGTCCGCCAGCGCCTCGGCGATGGCTTCGGCGGTGGGCGGACAGCCCGTCACGCAGCGCGCCGCGCCGCGGCAGCAGCGGCCCACGCCAAGCCCTTTCATGGTCTTTCCCTGCCAGCCCTGGCCGATGTAGACAGGCAGGCCCGGAGGGCCCGCGCGATGCAGGGCGCGCACGAGGGCGGCAAAGCAGGCCGAACAGGCCTTGTCCTCCCGCACGCTGCGCGTGAGGCGGGCCACCACGCCGCCGGGGCGGGGACAGGCCGCTGCCTCGCCGGGGCGGTTGAGCTCCACCAGATCCGCAGCCGACCAGTCTGCGCTGCCGCCGCCAAATTGCCCGGCCATCTCGATGTAGGGCACCTCCGCGGGGGAAAGCCCCATCAGCGCGCGCCCGTAGGCGTCCACCTGCACGGCGTCCGTGCCCAGATACATGCGGTTCGTGTGCACGGGCGTGCCGCCCTCCTCAAAATCCAAATCGCCGCAGATGCTGTCCACCACGATGAGGCGCGGCTTCAGCGCCGCCCCCAGCGCGGCAATGGGCTTTTGCAGGCCCATGGCGTGGAAGCGCCGCTTTTCCCTGTCCGGCAGGCAGCCCTTGAGGTTCTTCAGCGCGCAGGTCATCGCCGTCTGACAATGCCCCTTGAGCACGGGCAAATCCACCAGCAGTCCCGCGTCCAGCGCCCGGCAGCAGACCTCGATATCGCCGATGGCCGTCCTGAGCGGACGGGTGGCGTCCCGCTTCAAATCGTAAAAGGGCACGCCGGCGGCCTGACATACCTTGTCGTAGCCCGCCCGGCGCATGGCGCTCATGGTTTCCGCCCCCACCCAACTGCTCTCTATCACGCTCAGCTCCCGGACGCCGTGGCTGCGGAAATACGCGATGCAGCCGCTGAGCACGCCGGCATGCGTGGTCGCTCCGTTCTCCGGCGACCCGGCGACGACCAGATTGGGCTTCAGCGCCACGCTGCCGCCCTGCGGCACCAGACGGATGGCGTCCGCCGCCTCCAACAGTTTCACGGTCATGGCGTGGGCATCCTGTCCGTAGATTTGATATATCTTTCCCATATCGCTCCTTTGCGGGCGGCGCCGTCCGGCCTCAAGAGGGGCGCGCCCGCCTCTCCCGGAAGATACCCTGGGTATTCGCCTCCGGGGCCCCGCGTTCCTGCCGATGGCAGCGTCATCGCGGCGCTCTCCGACGGGCGTTGCTCCGCCGCGGACAACGCGCGGCGTATCGGCAAAGAGGGCGCATATCTGCGGGGATGCAGGAAGGGGAGGCAGCCCTCCAAGCCTCCCCAATGGGTCTTTCGACGGTCTGAAGCCTTGCGCAGCGGGCCGGCGGCCGCTACAGCGACCAGCCGATGGCGCTGGCGCGCTGCAGCCAGAAGCGGCGGTAGAGGCCCTCCTGCCCGATGAGCTGGGCGTGCGTGCCCTGCTGGACGATGCGGCCCCGGTCCATGACCACAATCTGCTGCGCATCGCGCACGGTGGTCAGCCGGTGGGCAATGGAGAGGAGCGTCTTTCCCCGGGTCAGCTCCCGGATGGCGGCCAGCAGGGCATGCTCGTTTTCCGGGTCGACGCTGCTGGTGGCCTCGTCCAGAATCACGATGGGCGCGTCTTTGAGGATGGCCCGGGCGATGGAAATGCGCTGCTTCTCGCCGCCCGAGAGCGTGGAGCCGCCTTCGCCAATTACGGTGTTGTAGCCGTTTGGCAGAGCCTGGATAAACTCATGGCAGCGCGCCTTTTTCGCCGCCTCCACCATCTGTTCATACGTGGCGGAGGGATTGCCGAAGCGGATGTTGTTTTCCACGGTGTCATGGAACAAATAGACGTTTTGAAATACCATGGTGATGTTTTTCAGCAGGCTGTCGGCCGTATACTCCTTCACATCGCAGCCGCCGAGCAGCACCTGCCCTTCCTGCACGTCCCAGAACCGGGCGATGAGGTTGCACAGGGTGGTCTTGCCGGAGCCGGAAGGGCCTACGATGGCGCAGGTCGTGCCCTCGGGAATCTTCAGCGACACATGGTCGATGACGCGGTGCCCGCCGCCGTAGGAAAAGGATACGTCCCGCAGCTCGATGTCGCAATGCTCCGGCGCCATGTCCCTGTCCGTGTTGTCCAGGCTGGGGATATTGGTCACGGCCTCCAACCGGTCCAGCTCCGTGGCAATCTTCTTGGAAAGGAAAGCGCCGTCGCCCATGCTCTCCATCTCGGAAAAGAGGATGAAGGCCGCTAAATGTACTTTTTCGCCCTGCCCGCGAGGGACAAAAGCCTTCGGAACGTCCGCAGCATCCTAGGTGAGCTGCTCCAGCCCAAAGCCGAATTTCATGAACCCCGGCATGAAGCCGATGGAAAGGATGACGCAGGCCAG
>CALVKX010000294.1 GCA_944333375.1 uncultured Eubacteriales bacterium | reverse complement strand
CGAGGAGCACATGCGCCTCTACAGCGAGCGCGCCGGCAAGGCGCTCACCCGCGAGGAATTTCTCCGGGGCGTGCTCCGGCCCGGACCGCCCCACCCCTACCGCAAGATCTGGCTGGACGTGAGCCGGGAAACGATGCTCTCCGCCGCCCGCGCCATCGGGCAGGCCGTGCGGCAGGCGTCGGCCACGGCGAAGGTGGGGCTGATGAGCTCCGTGCCCAGCGTCCACGCCGCCGAGGGCCGCGACTGGCCTGCGCTGCTTGGCGCGCTGGCGGCGGGCCTGCCGCCCGTGGACCGCATCCACCTGCCGGGCTATCAGGAGCAGGCCCCCGGCGCGTACCTGGCGGGCTTCAACCGCGTGGCCCTGCTCAATCGCGCCTTCCTGCCCCGGGAGACCGAGGTGTACCCGGAGCTGGAAAACTTCCCCTACTCGCTCTTTTCCAAATCCCGGCGCTTCACCCGCTTCCAGCTGCTCAGCGCCCTCGCGCTCAACCTCGCCGGCATCACCATCGACCTGTATGACCTCAACGGCAACGGCATCGTCTGGGAGGACGGCTATCAGGACATGCTCAGGGACGTAAAACCCTTCCTGAGCCGCCTGACCGCCATGGGGGTCTTTGCGGGCGAACGGCTGGGCGTACAAGTGCTGTGCAGCCCGGATTCGGCCTACACGCTGCACACCGAGCGCGGCGCGTCCATGGAGGAGCTCTACCCCCGCGAGACGTTCTTTGCCCAGCTGCTCCCCGCCATGGGCATCCCCGCCGCCTACTGCCTGAGCCCGGAAATGGCGGGACAGGTGGTGGCCGCCTCGGGCCAGGTCCTGCGCAACTGGAGCGAGCCGGCGCTGCGCCAGCTGTTTGAACAGAACTTTGTCATTCTCGACGGCGACGCGCTGTGGACGCTGCTGGACATGGACCTTGGGCATCTGGCGGGCGTGGAGAGCGCGCGCTGGCTCGAGCAGGACAGCGGGGCCTGCGCCTACGAGCAGGCCGAAAGGGGCCGCGTCTACGCGGGCCGCCGGGGCGCGCGATCTTCGGCCATGATCTTCTGCTCGGACGCGCTGGACGTCACCTACCTGCCCGGCATGCTGGTGGAAACCTGCACCGCGTTTTACGACTCCTTCCGCCGCCGGGTCGCGCCCGGTCAGACGGTGGTGAACGGCCGGGTGCTGATCTACCCCTTTGGCCACTTCGGCACGGGGGTGCCGCCGATGCTGCTTGGCCGCGTGCGGCAGGAGATTTTGCAGGACGTGCTGGACTCCGCGGGCTTTGAGGTCCCCATGGTGCGCGGCCTGGCCTGTCTGGCCCCCTACTGCTTCCGAAGCGGCGATACGACGGCCCTCTACCTCGTCAACGCCAGCAACGACCCGGCGGAGGACGTGACCCTCTCCCGCCTGCCGGACGGGACCGTGCGCGCCATTGGCTCGGAGGACGCGCGGGAGCATCCCCTCTCTCCCCGCAGCGCGGAGAACGGCATGGCGCTGGGCCTTGGCGTGGGAAGCCTGGAAACGGCCCTGATTCTCTTTGACAACACGCAAGGGAGCTGAAAGATGATGAAAGCCACGATTGTAGACCGCAAATGGGTGGTGGAATGGTTTGACGAGCGCCAGTGCTACCATATGCCCAGCCTGACCCTGGCCCCCAACGGAAACCTGCTGGCCGTATGGAACGGCGGCTTTCTGCAGTGGAACGGCGACCCCATGGGCCGCGACGCCAAGGACTGGGTCTCGGTGCTGGAGCCGGGGGCGAAGGCGTGGTCCAACCCCGACGCGGTGGGCTGCGACATCCGCTACTGCTGCCACGACCCCATCTTCATCCAGAACCGCAGGGGCGAGATCATTCTGCTCTACGCCAAGTTCCTGGATACCGAGGTCAACTTCACCACCTGGTGCAACGGCCGCGACGAGCTATGGACGCGCAAGACCACCGACGGCGGCCGAACCTGGCTGCCCGCGCGGCCCGCGAACATCCAGAGCGGCCACGCCTCCAACGACAGCGTGCTCCTGCCCGACGGCACCATCGTCTTTGCCTCCACCTCCAGCGAGATCAGGGACCGCTACTTCGGCGCGGTGCGCGTCTACCTGTCCCATGACGACGGGGAAACCTGGAAAAAGGGCGCGCTGCTCTCTGCCGCGGACGGCAACCTCATCCGCGAGCCCGCGCTGTGCCTGCGGCCCGGCGGGGTCATCCGCATGTTCACGCGCACCTGTCCGGGCGCGACGGGCTGGGGCGACGGCGTGCGCTCGCTGGTGTCCTACACGGCGGAAAGCCGCGACGGCGGCGTCACCTGGACCGAGCCCGAACCCACCACCATCCTCAACAACGAATCCAAGATCGACGTAATCAGCTGGGACGACGACACCATCCTCATGGCCTACAACAACACGCCCGTGGCCGACTGGCACGAGCGCAGCCCCCTGACCCTCGCCTGTTCGCACGACGAGGGCCGGACCTGGCACAACCTCCTCGACCTGGCCCCCGCGCCGGGCAACAAGTGCCAGCCCGCCATGTGCAAAGGCCCGGACGGACGGCTCCACGTCATCTACATGCACCGCCACACCGCCATCGAGCATCTGGTGGTGGCGCTGGAAAAATAAAGGAAAGGGCGTACCGCAAGGCGGCACGCCCTCAGCCTGTCAAAAAAGGTCGCATTATGCGGCCTTTTTTGCTATACTAAGGACAGGTGATGAAGATG
>CALVKX010000293.1 GCA_944333375.1 uncultured Eubacteriales bacterium | reverse complement strand
ACCCAGAGCATGACGTTTTTCGTGATCATCTTCGCCCTGCCCATGGCCATTTTCTTTCATCTTCTGTCCCAGGCTTCGGCCAGGCAGGCCGTGGCGGATGCCGGCAGTCAATACCGGGTCGTTCTGCAAAACGTGTCCGATACCATGGACGAGGTTTTCTACAGCATTAACATCCTGCAAACACAGCTGCGCGGCGATCCCGTGCTTTCCGACTCCGCCTTTTCCTCCCAGCTGATCGGCGATCAGAACGATTATGCCGCCTATCAAATCATCCAGTCCATCAGCCGGGCGCTCTACCAGGCGTATTTGAGCAGCGCCTATATCCACTCCATCGAGCTGTACCATCCCTACGCGGACATTTTGTTTTCCAGCCAGCCCTATGCCACGCGCCGGATTGAGACCCATCCCGAGGAGGAAACGATCGCCTGGATTCCCAAGGCGGCCGAGGCTGCCACGCACGCATGGCATCCCGAAGTCGAGGCAAGCGGCGCCATGTACCTGGTCAGCTATTTCTGCCCCTATTATTCCAACGACCCATCGGCCAAGCTGTTTTGCCGGATCACGCTCTCCTCCGATATTTTGAGCGGTCGGTTCCGCGCATTGGTTCCGGACGAGGCCGTGGGCCTGTTTGTGAAAAGCGGCGCCTATATGCTGGCCGTGCCGGGCGCGGGAGGCACGCAGGGCGTCGATGCTCTGGCGGACCTGCCTTCGGGGGCCTGGCGCATGCTTTCGAACGGAAGCGAGCAATATCTGGCGGTCGCTTTCCAATCGTCCTATACCACGCTGCGCTACATTCTCTCCGCTCCCCTGTCCTCCATCAACTCCACCGCGGGCGTCATTCAGCGTTATTCCCTATACTACTTTTTCTGCCTGCTTCTGATTTTTGTAGCCATCCTGGTTTTCCTGCTGCATCGCATCCTCCGTCCCATCCACGTGCTGTGCGGGGCCATTCAGACGGCGGAGAGCGGCAATCTGGCCGTGCGTGTACCGCTGGCCCGGCAGGATGAATTCGGCATGATCGGCAACCAGTTCAACGTCCTTTTGGAGAGTATCGAGCAGCTCATTCACGAGAACTACGAAACCCGCGTCCTCAAAAATGAGTTTGAACTCAAGTATATCCAAAACCAGCTCAACGAGCATTTCCTCTTTAATACGCTGGACAGCATTCACTGGATTGCCAACAGCCATCATGTGCCCCAGATCTCTGAAATTATCTTCAACCTCTCGCGCCTCTTCCGCCTCACCCTCAACGACGGCCGCGATACCCTCGCTGTCTCCCAGGCAGCCGAAATCCTCAAGGCCTATATCATGCTCATCAACGTGCGCATGGACGGCGCGATCCTCTCCGAAATCGAGGTCGATCCGAAAATCAAGGACTGCCGCACCTATAAATATTTCTTTCAGCCGATTGTCGAAAACGCCTACCAACACGGCCTGCGGCCCCAACTGGGCGGGCGGCTGAAAATCGCCTTCCGCGAGGACCCCGCCGGCTGGCTTTGCTACACCGTCACGGACGACGGCGTGGGCATGTCGCCGGACAAGCTGGCGGCGCTGATGGAGGATATCAAAAATCCCGACGCTCCCGCCGGTGACTCCGGGCGCAACTTTGCCATCAAAAACATTGTGCGCCAGCTCCGGCTGTATTATCGTGATGAATACCGCTTTTCCATCACCAGCAGTACCGGCCAGGGCACAACCGTGCTTTTGGCCTTCCCCCTGAAAGCGGAGGATGCACATGAATAAGTATCGGGTTGTGATCATCGACGACGAACGCCTGATCCGCGAAGGCTTAAAAAGCTATATCGACTGGAGCGCGTTGAACGCAGAGGTTGTGGCCGTGTGCGCGGACGGGCGCGAGGGCGTGGAGGCCATCGAGGCGCACCGCCCGCACATCGTCCTCACCGACGTATCCATGCCCAACATGGACGGCATCGCCCTGCTCAAATACGTGCGCGAAAAGCGCATCGCCTGCGAGTTTATTCTGGTCAGTTCCTATTCGGAATTCCGCTATGCGCAGGAGGCGCTCAAGCTGGGCGCGTTCGACTACATCCTCAAGCCCATTGAACCTGACGCGCTCTATGCCTGCGTCAAGCGCTGCGTGGAAAAGGTGGAAACGACGCTCGTCCCCTCCTCCGCCATGCCGCTTTCGCCGGACATCATGACGGAGTGGCTGCGAAACGTCCTGGTCGCGGTGCCGGCGGCAGAATCTGCCCTGCAACGCATGCTGGGCATGGCGGGTCTGGACACCGACGCCCTGGTTTTGCTGGTGGCCGTGGACCCGGCGCAGGCCTCGCTGCCGGGCGACGGCCTGCCCTTCGCCACCGCGCTTTCGGCGCACGTTACGGTATTCCTCTGTCAGGACAACGCCTCCGCGCAGGCCACGGCACAGCTTTGCCGAGCCGGGCATTTCCGCATTCTTCCCCTCTCCGGGGACATATACCTGCGCTTCAACGCCGCGCTCTACGAGCTTTGGGAATCCCAGCTCTCCCCTTCCGCAGTGACAGGAGAGGGGCTGCCGTCTCCCGCCGTGGTGAACGCCCTGGATATTCAGGCCATGCAACGCCACCTGCACGGCGCCCTGCGCGCCATCTGCGGCGGCGCGGGACAAACGCTTCTCACCGTTCGCAGCCGCCTGAACGAATACTTCCGCGCCTTCTATCATCAGCTGGAGGAGCGCTACCATTCCCCCCTGCCCAAC
>CALVKX010000292.1 GCA_944333375.1 uncultured Eubacteriales bacterium | reverse complement strand
GTATACTGGCGCAGTTTGATCGCTTGATAGCGGTTGACTACGGTAAGGATCACCGTCTTGTCCTCGTGGGTATAGGCGCCCTCGCCGCGCAGTTCCGTGGCGCCGCGTCCCAGTACGGTCACGATGAAATGCACGATTTCTCCGGGCTTGGCGGTGATGATCTGGAAGCATTTGTGAACCTTGATATTTTCCAGCACCATATCCACGATCACGGATTTCAGCACCAGGCCCAGCATGCTGAACAGGCCGGTCTCCATACCGAAGGCCACGCATGCCGCCACGGTGATCAGAAAGTCCACGCACAGAAGGCAGTTGCCGATATTGACGTTGGTGTGACGCTTGAGAATCATGGCCGCGATGTCCGTGCCGCCGCTGGAGGCCTGCATATTGAACAGGATGGCGCTGCCCACGGCCGGAAGGCCCACCGCAAAGATCAGCTCAAGCAGCGGCTGGCTGGTCATGGGCCCATCCATGGGCACAATGTATTCCAGGCCCCAGGTGGCACAGGACAAAAGCAGGCTGGTATAGGCCGTGCGGACCCCGAAGGAGCGTCCGAACACAGCGAATCCCAGCGCCAGCAGAGCCATGTTGATGATAAACACAAAAGCGCCGGCCGACAGATTCGGAACGTAGTGCGCCAGCACGATGGAAATGCCGCTGACCCCGCCGGTGGAAAAATTGTTGGGGAACTTGAAAAAATATACGCCTACAGCGATCAGCAGCGTGCCAATCGTCAGCATGGCGTAATCCTTGAGGGTCTGCGTCCAGGATTCGTTTTTCATGCGTCTGCGCCCCCATATCGCTTTTGTGGTTTCACAGGCGTTATTTTATGCTATCATATAAAGAAATGCAATCCCCTATTGCATTTTAAGGAGGTTTTTTACAGATGTCCCCTGTGTCTCTGGCTTTTCTGGGCACGATGTTCACCTTTTTGGCCACTGCGCTGGGAGCCGCCACGGTTTTCTTATTCAAAAAGGATATTCCGCACGGCATGCAGCGGGCCTTTCTGGGCTTCGCCGCCGGCGTGATGATCGCCGCTTCGGTGTGGTCGCTGCTGATTCCAGCCATGGAAATGGCGGAAAATGCGGGTTCGCCTGCCTGGATTCCCACAGCTGGCGGCTTCGTGCTGGGCGCAGCGTTTCTGCTCGTGCTGGACCGTCTGCTCCCTCACCTGCATCCCGGAAGCAGCGAGCCGGAGGGAATGAAAAGCTCTCTGGCGCGTACCACCATGTTGGTGCTGGCGGTTACGCTGCACAACGTCCCCGAAGGGCTGGCGGTGGGCCTGGCTTTCGGGCTGGCGGGCGAAAGCAGCGCCATGTCCCTTTCCGGCGCGTTGGCGCTTTCTCTGGGCATGGCGCTGCAAAACTTCCCCGAGGGGGCGGCGATTTCCCTCCCTTTGAAAAAAGAGGGCCTGAGCAACACGCGCAGCTTTGTCTACGGGGCGCTTAGCGGCATTGTCGAGCCCATTGCGGGCGTGCTGGGCGTGCTGGCCGCGGGCGCTGTGACCGGCATCATGCCGTGGCTTTTGGCCTTTGCCGCAGGTGCGATGATCTACGTGGTGGTGGAAGAACTGATCCCTGAAGCCAATCTGGGCGAGCACAGCCATACCGGGACGTTAAGCGTGATGCTGGGCTTTCTTGTGATGATGGTGCTGGATGTGGCTCTGGGCTAAATATCAGATGGAAAACTCTACCTTCACCACCCGCCCCAGGAAGCTTACATCCGGCAGGGAACAGGTTTCCGCAGCGTATTCGCGGTCGTAGCTTTGCAAAAGCACGCTCAGCGCGTCGAGCTTCTTGACCTTGCGTAGATAGCGGTGCTGGTTATGCTCTACCAGCATCACCGCCCCGTCGATGGGACTGCCGGAAGGAACGATCAGGCACAGGTCGTCGCGCAGGATGCGAAAGCCGCGCATGCTGTCATCCGGAGCCACGAGATAAAAGACCTTGTCCGGTGCGGCTCCCTCGATGCGGCCGTCCATCACGGGTAGCAGGCGATGATCCACCTCTTTGAGCACGGCGTTGTACACCGGCACACGCTTGAGTACGCTGGTCAGCGCATCCAGCCATACGCCGCCGGATACCGGCTTGTCGCTCTGATAGACGGCTTCGCTCTCGGCAGGTTTCTCCGCCTGGCGCTGCTGCTGCGCCGGCCGGGGCGCGGGCTTGGGCGCGACGGTTTCCAGATCAACCGTCGCGGCGATGTCGTCTAGGGAAAAGCCTTCCTCGTTATGTTCCTTCAATCCGATTTTTTTAAGGATGCGCCGCGCCTGATCGTCGGCGATGATGCGCCGGCCTTCCTCCACATCCTTGAGATACCCCTCGCTGACGCCGCCGATTTTGGCGACCTGCTTCAGCGTCATGTTTCTGCGCAGGCGTTCGGTGCGCAGCAAATCTCCCAAACGGCTCATAGACCAGATGCTCCTTTCCGTCCGGCATCCATTATAGCACGGCATGCGGCGTTTGAACAGAATCAAACGCCGCTTTTCTTCTTCTTGAAAGGTCTGTCGGTCCGCCGTATAATAGAGAAAGATCAAGCCAAATGGGAGGATTCAGCCATGTATGATTTACGGATGAGCCGGGGCGCTTCCACGGTTGTGAATACATGTGCGGGCGTTCAGCCGGGAGAGCAGGCGCTTATCATCGCGGCGCATTCCAAAAGGGGCCTTGCGGAGAGCCTGGACGGCGCCGTATATGCCGAGGG
>CALVKX010000291.1 GCA_944333375.1 uncultured Eubacteriales bacterium | reverse complement strand
CCGAATCCAGCGACATGTGCGGTGGATTCGGAAGCCTTGCGTAGCAAGGTTTCCTTGCACGTTTCCCCGGCCGCGCCGCAGGCGCAGGGGAAACGTGTTTTGGCGGAAAAGGTCGCCACAGGCGAACTTTTTCGACACGCTAAAACGCCCCCTGCGCGATAAGAACGCAGGGGGCGTTTTGGATTTTCCTTAGGCGTGCCGGGCTTTCTTTCCCTTGCCCAGATAGGCCTCCTGAACGCTCTTGCTTGCCAGCAGCTCCTCGCCCGTGCCCGAAAGGGTCATGATGCCCGTCTCCAGCACATATCCGTAATGCGCCGCGTGCAGGGCGGCATTGGCGTTTTGCTCGATCAGCAGAATCGTGATTCCCTCGCTGCTCAGCCGGCGGATGATGCCGAAGATATCCTTGACCACCAGCGGCGCCAGGCCGAGCGAAGGCTCATCCATCATAATCAGGCGCGGGCGCGTCATCATGGCGCGGCCTACGGCCAGCATCTGCTGCTCGCCGCCCGACAGCGTGCCGGCGAGCTGCCAGCTGCGCTCCTGGAGGCGGGGAAAGAGCTTGTAGATGTATTCGATGTCCTTTTGAATCTGCACGGTGTCCTTGCGCAGGTACGCGCCGATCTTGAGGTTTTCAAGGACGGTCAGGTTGGCAAAGACGCGCCTTCCCTCCGGGACCAGCGCAATGCCGCGCTCCACCACCTTCTGCGTGTCCATGCCGGTGATGTTCTCGCCGCTATAGGTGATGGTGCCGCTCTTGACGGGAACGATGCCGGTGATGGCGCGCAGCGTGGTGGATTTCCCGGCGCCGTTGGCGCCGATGAGGGTGACGATCTGCCCTTCGTCAACGCTGAAGGAGATACCCTTGAGCGCCTCGATGCCGCCGTAGCTGACGACCAGATCCTTGACTTCCAGCAGGCTCATTCCTCATCCACCCCCAAATAGGCCGCGATTACCGCGGGATCGTCCTGCACCTGCTGCGGCGTGCCCTGCGAAATGAGCTTGCCGAAGTCCAGCACATAGATGCGGTCGGAAATATCCATGACCAGGTTCATATGGTGCTCGATGAGGAAGACGGTCAGCTTGAAGTCCTCCTTGATCTTGCGGATGAAGTCGCTCAGATCGTCGGTTTCCTGGGGATTCATGCCGGCGGCGGGCTCGTCGAGCAGCAGCAGCCTCGGCTCTGTCGCCAGCGCACGGGCGATTTCCAGATAGCGCTGTTTTCCGTAGGGCAGCGACGAGGAGCGCTCCTGCGCCACGTCGCCCAATCCCAGCATTTCCAGAAGGTCCAGCGATTCCTGACGGATGCGGCGTTCCTCCTGCTGGTTGAAGTGAAGCATGGAGGTAAACAGCCCGGCCTTGAGGCGCATATGCCGCGCGACGAGCACGTTTTCCAGCACCGTCATATTCTTAAAGAGGCGGATGTTCTGGAACGTACGCGCCACACCCATCTCGGTGATTTTGTCGGGCGTGTTGGAAACGAGACGGTTGTACTCCCCGATATGCGTGCCGGCATAGAGCTTGCGCATCTTGCCGGTGGGGTGCCCCTGCGCGATGATCTTGCCGCGCAGCTTGACGCAGCCGTTGGTGGGCGCGTACACGCCGGTGATGACATTGAAGGCGGTGGTCTTGCCCGCGCCGTTGGGGCCGATCAGGGCCACGGTTTCGCCCTGATCCACGTGCATGCTGAAGCTGTCCACGGCCACCACGCCGCCAAACTGCATGGTCACGTTTTCCAGCTCAAGAACGGTTTCCACGATGTTCATCTCGCCGCCTCCTTTCCGGCGGAACGGGCCGCCCTTCTTTTTCGGAAGAGGTCGGGCAGCTCACGCGAGCCCATGATGCCCTGACGGAAGAACAGGACGACGACCATGATGATGAGCGAGAAGACGACCAGCCTGAAACCGTTGCGAAGCAGCGGGACCTCCCATTCCCCGATCATCTGCTTCTGGTCCAGGAAGCGCAGCCACCATTCCGAGCAGGCCACGAACAGGAATGAGCCGATGCAGCTTCCCGTGACGGAGCCGATGCCGCCGATGACCACGATGAGCAAAATCTCATACGTCATGGCCGAGGTAAAGCTCTTGGCCTGGACGCTGTTTTGGTACATGGCCAGCATCGCGCCGCCCACGCCCGCAAAGAAGCTGCTCAGGCAAAAGGCGAACTGCTTGTGGCGCGCCAGGTTGATGCCCATGGCCTCGGCTGCCACCTCGTCGTCGCGGATGGCCATGAAGGCCCGGCCGTAGCTGGAGTGAATCAGCGCGACGATGAGCGCGATGCACACGCCCGCAATCAGGAACGGGACCAGCGTAGAGAGGTAAATCGTTACCTCTCCCTCGGCGTTTTTGATGTTGAAGTCGTTAAACGTGGGGAACAGGCGGAGCATGTTGGAGCCGTTGGTCACTGCGCCCAGCTTATCCCACTGGAAGATGGAGCGGATGATCTCCGCAAAGCCCAGGGTGGCGATGGCCAGATAGTCGCTCTTGAGCCGCAATACGGGCAGGCCGATGAGGAAGGCGAAAAAGGCCGCCGCCAGCCCCGCGATGATCAGCGCCAGGGGCACCGGCAGGGCGAACTGGATGATGCCCCCATCGAAATATTGGTATACTGCGTCCCGGGCCTCCGGGGGGATGGTGAGGATGCCATAGGCATAGGCGCCGATGAGCATAAAGCCCGCCTGGCCCAGGGAGAACAGACCCGTAAAGCCGTTGAGCAGGTTCATGGATACGGCCACCAGCGCGTATATAGC
>CALVKX010000290.1 GCA_944333375.1 uncultured Eubacteriales bacterium | reverse complement strand
CGGGCGCTCACCACCGTGACGGCCGATACCTTCAACATGCTCAGCGTGGACGGCGACACCTCCACCAACGACATGGTTTCCATCATGGCCAACGGCATGGCGGGCAACGCGCCCATCGAATCCTGCATGGGCACGGATTACGAGGCGTTTGTGGCGGCGCTGTACAAGGTGTGCGAAAAGCTGTGTGCCGTCATGGCCAAGGACGGCGAGGGCGCGACCAAGCTGCTGGCGTGCGAGGTGACAGGCGCCAAGAGCACCGCCGTAGCCAAGCTGGTGGCCAAGGCGGTCATCAAAAGCACGCTGCTCAAGGCCGCCATCTTTGGCGCCGACGCCAACTGGGGCCGCGTGCTGTGCGCCATCGGCTACGCCGGGGCGGACGTGGACGTGAGCAAGGTGGACGTGAACTTCCGCTCCAACCGCGGCCTGATTCCCGTATGCCGCGGCGGCGCGGGCGTAGCCTTCAGCGAGGAGACCGCCAAGGAGATCCTCATGGACGACGAGATTACCGTGCAGGTGGCCCTCAACAGCGGCAGCGCCTCCGCCAAGGCCTGGGGCTGCGACCTCACCTACGACTATGTCAAGATCAACGGCGACTACCGCACCTGATAAGGAGAGCATCATGACCATCGACCAGCGGGCAGAGGTCCTCATCCAGGCCCTGCCCTACATCAAGGCATATAATCAGAAAATCGTCGTCATCAAATACGGTGGCAACGCCATGGTCAATGAGGACCTCAAGCGCGCCGTGATGGGCGACCTGCTGCTGCTCACGCTGGTGGGCGTGAAGGTCGTGCTGGTGCACGGCGGCGGCCCGGAGATCACCGACCTGCTAAAGCGCCTGGGCAAGAAGTCCGAGTTCATCGACGGCCTGCGCGTCACCGACCGCGAGGCGGCCGACATCGTGCAGATGGTGCTGGCCGGCAAGGTGGGCAAGAGCCTTGTGGGCTACATCCAGTCCATGGGCGGCAAGGCCATGGGCCTTTGCGGCATGGACGGCCACATGATCGAGGCCCGCAGGCTCGACGACGTGCACGGCTACGTGGGCGAGATCGTAAGCGTCAACACCCAGCCCATCCTCGACGTGCTGGAGAAGGGCTACATCCCCGTCATCTCCACCGTGGGCTGCGACGGCGAGGGCAACCCCTACAACATCAACGCCGACACCGCCGCCGCGCGCATCGCGGCCAGCCTGGGCGCCGAGAGCCTCATCTCCATGACCGACATCCGCGGCATCCTGCGCGACCCCGCCGACGAAAGCACGCTGATCCCCTCCGTGCAGGTCAGCGAGGCCCCGCAGCTCATCCGCGAGGGCATCATCTCCGGCGGCATGATTCCCAAGATCGAATGCTGTATCGAGGCCATCCGCCGGGGCGTGAAAAAGGTATTTATCATCGACGGCCGCGTGCCGCACGCCATTTTGATCGAGTGCCTGACCGACGAGGGCGTGGGCACCATGTTTTACTGAAGCCAAAGGAGGCTTTTTGCGCATGACCGATATTCAGGCTCTGGACAGCCGGTACGTGGCCCACACCTATGCCCGCGCGCCCGTCACCTTTGTGCGGGGCGAGGGCTGCCGCCTGTATGACGAGGCGGGCAAGGCCTACATCGACATGGGCAGCGGCATCGCCGTAAACGCCCTGGGCTACGGGGACGAGGGCTGGGTCGCGGCGGTGAGCGCGCAGGCCGGGCAGCTCGCCCATGCCAGCAACCTCTACCACACCGCGCCGCAGGCGCTTTTGGCCCAGCGCCTGTGCGAGCGCACGGGCATGAAGCGCGTGTTCTTCGGCAACTCCGGCGCGGAGGCCAACGAGTGCGCCATCAAGGCCGCGCGTCGCTACAGCGCCCTTGAGCACGGCGAAAACGTGCGCCCCGTCATCCTCACGCTGGAAAACAGCTTCCACGGCCGCACGCTCGCCACGCTGGCGGCCACGGGGCAGGATGCGTTTCATCACGACTTCGGCCCCTTCCCGGAAGGCTTCCGCTGCATCCCGGCCAACGATGTTCCAGCCCTCGATGCCGCGCTGGACGTGGGTGACGTATGCGCCCTGCTGATTGAAACCATCCAGGGCGAGGGCGGCGTGAACTGCCTGACGGAGGAATATGTCCGCGCGGCGCGCGAATTGACGGAAAAGCGCGACATTTTGCTGATGGTCGACGAGGTGCAGACCGGCAACGGCCGCACCGGCAAGCTGTACAGCTACCAGCACTTCGGCATCCTGCCGGACGTGGTCTCCACCGCCAAGGGGCTGGCCGGCGGCCTGCCCATGGGCGCGTGCCTGCTGGGCGAAAAGGCCGCCGGGGTGCTCACCCCCGGCACGCACGGCTCCACCTTCGGCGGCAACCCCGTGTGCGCCGCGGCAGCCCTGTACGTGCAGGACCGGCTGACCGACGAGCTCATGGCCGAAGTCACGCAAAAGGGCGACTGGGTGCGCGCGGAGCTTGAGCAGCTCCCCGGCGTGACCGTTTCCGGGCGCGGGCTGATGCTGGGCGTGGAGAGCGCCAGGCCCGCCGCCGCGCTGGTGAGCGACCTGCTCTCCCGCGGCGTGGTGGCGCTCACGGCCAAAACCAGGCTTAGGCTCCTGCCGCCGCTCACCATCCCGTGGCCCGATCTCAAGCAGGCCGTATCCATCATCAAGGAGGCGTTGAGCGCATGAGCGAACCCATCAAACACCTGCTGAAGCTGTCCGATCTCTCGACCGAGCAGATCCTGGATATCCTCAACCTCGCCGACCAGCTCAAGTACGAGCGCAAGCACGGCAT
>CALVKX010000289.1 GCA_944333375.1 uncultured Eubacteriales bacterium | reverse complement strand
GCCATCTGCTCCACCACCTTGACCTCGGTGGCGATGGAGGCATGGTCCGTGCCGGGCAGCCAGAGGGTGGGGTCGCCCTTCATGCGGTGATAGCGGATGGGCGCGTCCTGCAGGAGGCAGTCCATCGCGTGGCCCATATGCAGCTGGCCGGTGATGTTGGGCGGGGGCATGACGATGGTGAAGGGCTTCCTGCCCTCCTCGCGGTGCGCCACAAACGCGCCGCTCTCCTCCCACATCTGGTAGAGCTTATCCTCTATGGCCTGGGGGTTGTACACCTTTTCCATCTCAAAATCCATGGGGTTTTCCTCCCTTTCTCAACCGGCTTACAATCCGGGAAACACATCCAGCAAAATCATCGCGCCCAGTAGCGCCATTACAAGCCCCACGATTTTCACCGGGAGCACGGCGCGCTCGCCCCTGTCGCGGAGCACAAACCTGCACAGCCGGGTGGCCTGCGCGCACAGCACCGCGCCCACCAGCAGCAGCGTAATGCCCGGCACGCTCAGCCGCGAAAGCACCTTTTCCCAATCCACGGCAATCGCATCCTTTCCTGGCAAGCCTGAAACCAAAAAAGCCGCTCACGTCCAAAGGACGGAGCAGCTCCGTGGTACCACCTTATTTCGCGGTCCGATGGACCGCCTCTCTGCGCTGTAACGCGCGCACGCGGCAGGGCTATGGCACAGCCGTTCACCCCGCGCCCTCCCAGGCGACCTTCCCCATCCCGTGCATCCGGAGCGCCTTTCAGCCGGTGAGCGTTCCTCTCTTGGGCGACGGGGGAGGGTACTCCTCCTGTTCTTTGGGCGATGACGGCGCAAGGCCGCCCGAACCCTCAGGCAGCCTTGCAGCCATGGAAGAGATGCTTACGCATTCTCCTTCTTCTCGGTCATGTCGATGACCTGAACGCCGTTGTAATAACCGCAGTGCTTGCACACGCGGTGGGACAGCTTCTTTTCGTGGCACTGCGGGCACTCGACGATGCCGGGCAGGCTGAGCTTCCAATTTGCGCGGCGCTTACGGCCACGGGCCTTGGACACTTTTCCCTTGGGAAGAGCCATGGTTACACCTCCTCATTCCGCGCCCCGTCGCTGACGGGGCTTTCCAAATCGTTCGCCCGGGGACGAACCAGCCTTCCGGGGAATGACGAGGCAGATGCGTTTGCCGCGCCCCGCGCTCATCCCGGCCATCATAGACAAGGTATTCATCCTTTGCGACGCTGCGGCGGCGGCTTCTTGTGCAAGCTCCTGTCCGCAACGTGACCAATTTGTATTATATGATGGAGCAAATTCTTTGTCAAGCCCTTTTTTGGGGATTCATGCCGATTGTGCGGCGCAATCACTGCTCAGGCGGTTCCTTTTTCATCAATACGTCCAGGCCCTCGAAGGGACGGTAGGTTCCTTCGCTTTCCGGCTCCTCTTTCCAGACCTTTCCTTCCTCATTCCAGGCCTTCAGCTCCGCGGCGGCATGGCAATCCGGCCTGCCGCACACAAAGCGCATGGGCAGATTGAGCATCGCAAGCGTCAGCGCCATGTGGTCCAGCGGCACGGATTTTCCCTCGTAGCGGAAGCACTCGTCCTCGGTTTCGTTGGCGTCCTTTCGGAAGGTTTCGTCAAAATCAATCCCGACGGCCTTCTCCGCCGGTGCCAGGCATACGGCGCATACGGCGCGGGCCGTGGTGGTCAGCCGTCCTTCCAGCCGCACGGTGTCGTCCGCCACAAAATAGGTCCCCTCCAGCGTCACCGGATCAAAGGTCACGGTTTCACCGCCCACGTCCTGCGCCTCCAGCGTCAGGCTTGCCTCGAAGGGAAAAGCCGTCGCCGGATGCAGAAAGCCCTGGGATACGTCCAGTTCCATCATCGTCACCTCCGTGTCAAAAGGCGGGGTTGTTCCCGCCGCCTTCATTATAGGGGCGGCGGCGCGCCCCTGTCAAGCCGCGGGGCGGTATAGGCTGCCAGCCACAGGGGCACGGTTCCCACCATCGGCAGAAGATAGCGCAGGTACACCAGCGGCAAAAATGGTCCCGCAATTCCGGTGATCAGCGCCGGAATCATCACCATCAGGGTTTTCCGGCGGCGGTTCACCATGCTGAGATAGATGAGCGACATCATCAGCAGCATGCAAAAGCCCATGCTGGCAAAGGGACCGATGAGGGGAAGATCGCTGAAGCGAAAGTACCATTCCGTCAGCGCGCGCTGTAGACTGTTAAGCGCGACCAGCTCCTCGCGGTCATAGTACCACATGTCGTTGAAGGAATGCGGATATACATAGCTGTCGTTGGTATTGTCCGTCAACGATACATACAGGGGCTCATTGCTTTGCAGATCGAACAGCACCGCGTTCATGGCCAGCGCCGCATCCAGATACTCCACGGGATACCTGACAAGCTCCTTGGCCCACGCCCCTTTCAGGTAGGCCAGTATGTCCTCCGGCGCCCGCCCGGCATTTTCGCTCCAGCGGATGTTGTCCGAGGAATTCGGTTCATAGAGTTCAGGCACCTGATCAAAGTCCATCACCCGGTCAATCAGCGCGACTTCCTCCTTCGGCAGCTCGTCTCCATGCAATTTTACCACTCGCGCCGTCTGCTGAAAGGGCAGGGAGAGCCAGTCGTCCTGGCTGACGCGGGTGATGTCCATCGTTCGAATCATATATTCTTCCGCGCCAACGCTGAAGCCAATCACCACTGCCGCGTACAGAAGCGTCAACACGCCCTGCCTGCCGCGCCTGCGAACCAGAAAGCACAGCGCCATCGCTGCCAGAAGCGGCACAGC
>CALVKX010000288.1 GCA_944333375.1 uncultured Eubacteriales bacterium | reverse complement strand
TCGGGGTTGTCGGCAAAGCCGCCGCCCGTGCCGCCCAGCGTAAAGGCGGGGCGCAGCACCACGGGATAGCCGATCTGTTCGGCCGCGCGGAAGCCCTCCTCCATGCTGGTGGCGATTAGCGACGGCAGCACCGGCTCGCCCAGGCGCTCACACAGCTCCTTGAACTTCTCGCGGTCCTCCGCCATCTCAATGGACTCAAAGCTCGTTCCCAGAATTTCCACCTGGCACTCGTCCAGCACGCCCTTGCGCTGTAGCTGCATGGCGAGGTTGAGGCCCGTCTGCCCGCCCAGGCCCGGCAGAATCGCGTCCGGCCGCTCGTAGCGCAGAATTTTGGCCACGTATTCCAGCGTGAGCGGCTCCATGTACACCTTGTCGGCGATGTCCACATCCGTCATGATGGTGGCGGGGTTGGAGTTGACCAGAATGACCTCGTACCCTTCCTCGCGCAGGGCCAGACACGCCTGCGTGCCCGCGTAGTCGAACTCCGCGGCCTGGCCGATCACGATGGGGCCGGAGCCGATCACCAGAATCCGGTGAATATCCGTGCGCTTAGGCATGCTTCCTCTCCCCTTCCATCAAGTCGATAAAGCGACCGAACAGATACGCGCTGTCCTGCGGGCCGGGCGCGCTCTCCGGGTGGTACTGGACGGAAAAGAGCTTGTCGGGCAGGCAGGCCACGCCCTCGGCGGTGCCGTCCAGGAGGTTTTGGTGCGTGAGGGTCAGGCCCGTGCCCTGCAGGGATTTTTCGTCCACCGCAAAGGAATGGTTCTGGCTGGTGATTTCGATCTTGCCGGTGGCCAGCTCGCGCACGGGATGGTTGCCGCCGCGATGGCCGAACTTCATCTTAAAGGTCCGCGCCCCGCACGCCAGCGAGATCATCTGGTGCCCCAGGCAGATGCCGAAGAGGGGCAGCCGCCCACGCAGCGCGCGCACCAGGTCGATCACCGGGCGCACGTCCTCGGGGTCCCCGGGGCCGTTGGAGAGGAACAGCCCGTCGGGCTTGAAGCTGAGGATGGTGTCGGCAGGCGTGTCGTAGGGCACCACGGTCACGTTGCAGCCGAACTGGTTGAGCTTGCGCACGATGTTGAGTTTGATCCCGCAGTCCACCGCCACCACGCTGTAGCGGGGGTTGGGCGTGCGGGCATACCACTTCTTTTTGCAGCTCACGCGGCTGACGCAGTCGGTGGGCAGCCGGTAGGCGCGCACGCGCTCCAGCGCCTCCTCGATGGGGGTGTCCGCGTCGCAGATGAGCGCGCGCTGGCTGCCCTCGTTGCGGATCATCCGGCCGATGCGCCGCGTGTCCACGCCCTGCAGGCCGGGGATGCCGTTTTCCTCCAGAATTTCGCCCAGCGTCTTGGTGTAGCGGAAGTTGCTGGGCATGTCGCAGTACTCGCGCACCACCAGCCCGCCCATGGTGGGCACGCGGGTTTCATTGTCCTCGTCGGTGATGCCATAGTTGCCGATGAGCGGGTAGGTCATCACCACCGTCTGCGCGGTGTAGCTGGGGTCGGTCACGATTTCCTGATAACCCACCATGGAGGTGTTGAACACCAGCTCGCACACCGCGTCGTTCATGGAGCCAAAGCCCGTTCCCTCGTGCACGCTGCCGTTTTCCATCACCAGCATGCGCCGCTTTACCGCTGCCGCCATACGCAATTCCCTCCCACATAGGTCTCGATGCATTTGCCCCGCACCCGCCAGCCCGCAAAGGGCGTGGCGCGCCCCTTGGACAGGAAGCTCTCCGGGTCGATGACAAAGGGTTCGTCCAGATCAAAGATCGCAAAGTCGCCCGCGCCGGGCTCGATGCGCGCCGGGGGCAGATGGAAGCGCTCGCGCGGCGCGTCCGTCATGGCCCGCAGCACCCTCTCCAGCGGCACGCGGCCCGTCAGCACCAGCCCCGTATACAATACCGGGAACGCACATTCCAGCCCCACCACGCCCATCAGGCTCTTTTCCAGCCCGCGCGCCTTTTCCTCGGCGCTGTGGGGCGCGTGGTCGGTGGCGAGGATGTCGATGGTGCCGTCCAAAAGGCCCTCCACCAGCGCGTCGCGATCGGCCGCGGAGCGGATGGGCGGGTTCATCTTGAACCGTCCGTCGTCCTCCAGCTGTGCATCGCACAAAAGCAGGTAATGCGGCGCCGTCTCGCACGTCACGTCCACCCCCCGCGCCCTGGCCTGGCGGATGAGCGCCACGCTCTCCTTCGTGGACACGTGGCACACGTGATACGGGCAGCCGGTTTCCTCCGCCAGGCGCAAGTCGCGCTCCACCTGCCGCCATTCGCTCTCGCTCAAGATGCCCCTGAGCCCATGCTGCCGCGCGTATTCGCCCTCGTGGACGCAGCCGCCGTGCAGCAGGCTTTCGTCCTCGCAGTGCGCGGCGATCAGCCCGCCCGCGGCCTTCACACGGCGCATGGCCTCACGCATGACGCTTTCCTCCTGCACCCCTCGCCCGTCGTCGGAAAAGGCCACGGCATGGGGACGGAGCGCCGCAAAGTCGCACAGCTCGCCGCGCCCGCGCTGCCCCAGCGTAATACACCCGTAGGGATGCACCCGCACCGCCGCGTCCCGGCGGATGGCGGAAAGCTCCTCCTCCAGGTGCTCGGGCGTATCGGGCGGAGGATTCAGGTTGGGCATGGCGCACACGTCGGTATACCCGCCGCGCGCTGCGGCCAGCGTGCCGCTTTTCACGCCCTCCTTATAAAAAAAGCCCGGCTCCCGAAGATGCACATGAACATCAACAAGACCCGGTATCAACAATTTGCCCGTTAAAGGCAACGC
>CALVKX010000287.1 GCA_944333375.1 uncultured Eubacteriales bacterium | reverse complement strand
ATCCCCCTGCACCCCACACTTTGTCAGCAGACTGCCGCCGGGCACGAAACGGCCCGGCGGTTTTTTTGACGGGCGGGGAGAGGCATATCACGCCGCAAAAGCGGTTTTGGGGCGCGATGCTTTGACTTTGGGGTGGCGCGGTGGTATAATAGATACCGATTCGCAGTCAGGCGAAGCATGAAGGAAAAGCGACAAAAGGGAGGAACCGCCTTGGACATCGGACAGATCCTGGGAGAACTGTTTTCTGGCGTCACGTATCTGTTTTCCGTGGAAGGGCTCAAAACGCTGGTGATGTTCGTCATCGCCGGGGTGCTGATCTATCTGGCGATCAAAAAGGACTACGAGCCGACGCTGCTTTTGCCCATCGGCTTTGGCGCCATTCTGGCCAACCTGCCGCCCGTGCTCTCCGCCGGCGGCGGCGAGCTGGCGGCCAGCGTGCTGGGCGAGGGCGGCTTTCTGACGGTGCTGTTTAACGCCGGCATCGCAAACGAGCTGTTTCCCATCCTCATCTTCATCGCCGTGGGTGCGATGATCGACTTCTCGCCCCTTTTGAAGGACCCCTCGATGATCTTCTTCGGCGCGGCGGCGCAGTTCGGCATCTTCGCCACGTTCCTTCTGTCGCTCCTGCTCATCCCCGTGGTGCTGCCCCAGACGGCGGGCGACGAGAGCCTGATCCTGAGGCTGGCGAGCGCCATCGGCATCATCGGCGCCGCCGACGGCCCCACCACCCTCTACGTGGCCAACCACTTTGACCTCAAGGACTACATGGCCCCCATCAGCGTGGCGGCCTACAGCTACATGTCGCTGGTCCCCGTCATCCAGCCCCCCGTCATCCGCGCCCTCACCACCAGGAAGGAGCGCATGATCCGCATGGACTACAACGAGGAGCGCGCAAGCAAGCTGGCGCTGATCCTCTTCCCCATCATCGTGACCGCGGTCGCGGGCATCATCGTGCCCATGAGCGCCCCGCTGGTGGGCAGCCTGATGTTTGGCAACCTCATCCGCGAGTGCGGCGTGCTTGACCGCCTCAGCCGCACCGCACAGAACGAGCTGGCGAGCCTGGTGACGATTCTCCTTGGCATCACCATCGGCGGCACCATGGTCGCCGACAAGTTCCTCAGGGCCGACACGCTCCTCATCCTCGCCCTGGGCCTGTTCGCCTTCGTCTTTGACACCGCCGGCGGCGTGCTGTTTGCAAAGCTGCTCAACGTCTTTCGCAAAAAGAAGATCAACCCCATGGTCGGCGCGGCCGGCATCTCCGCCTTCCCCATGAGCGCCCGCGTCATCCAGAAGATGGCCAAGGAGGAGGACCCCTACAACTTCATCCTCATGCAGTCCATCAGCGCCAACGTCTCGGGCCAGCTGGGCTCCATCGTGGCGGGCGGCATGGTGATTTCCCTGGTGAGCATGCTGCTGGGCGGCGTGTGGTAAAGGAGGGACGGTTATGACGCTTCTTTCCAAGGGACTCATTACGACGGTGTTCGGCCTGCTGGGCGTGTTTGTGGTGCTGGCGCTGTTCTTTGTCACCATCAAGCTCATGCAGCACCTGCCGGACAGGAAATAAGGAGGCGGCGCGCGTGTATACCTCCCAGGACGAGGCCGAGGCCCTCGCGCTTTTGAAAAAGCGAGGCTTCCTGGCCATTTTCCCCGCCGCCCTGGCGCTTGTGGCGGCGGTCGCGGTGTTCGTGGCGGGCAGGATCGCCCGAAGCGACACGCTGTGGATCCTCACCACCGCTCTCACCATCCTGGGCGGGGCCTATTTCCTCTTTCTCAACGGCGTGTGGGTTAAGCCCGCCCGCGACTACCTGCGCCACGTCCGCCGCATGCGCACCGGGCGGCTGCGCGAGACCGTCGGCGTGCTGACCTCCTTTGCCGAGGGCCTGAGCGAGCGCGACGGCCTGTGGTGCCACGCGCTGATGATGAACCTCGGCTCCGGCGATCCCCAGGACGACCGCCTCTACTACTACGACGACGAAAAGCCCCGCCCGTCCATGCCCATCGGCTCGCGCGTGCGGGTGCTGAGCAACGACAACATGGTCGCGGACATCCGCCCCGACTGACTGCCGCGGCCTCTGAAAGGAAGGCGTTTTCCATGGCGCAGCCCGTGCTGGTCCTCGTCACCCCGCAGCATGCCTGCGACCGGCTCATCCATCAGGGCGCGGAGATCGCGCGCGCCAGGGATTCCTCCCTGCGCGTCCTCCATGTGGCCAACCCCGACGCCGCTCCCATCGGCGAGCCCGCCATCAACGCCCGCGCCCTGGACTACCTCTACGCCCTCTCGGGCGAGGTCGGCGCAGAAATGTGCGTCCTGACCTCTTCCTCCCCTCTGGAGGCCATCGCCGATTATGCCTCCGGCTGCAATGCCGGCGTCATCGTCATGGGCGGCGGCGAGCGCGCGTCGGGCATCGCCGAAACCTTCTCCCATCGCCTCCCCGGCGTTCAGGTCATCATTTTGCCCAGGTCCTGACAAAAATACCATTTACTAGTAGATGGGCTTGCGCACAGGAAGATTATTGCGTATAATAATGGTAGAAAAAGTCGCGCGATGATCTTCTTCCACAAGAGGTGCATGCCAATGAAGCCGTATTACGAAAAGCTGCGCGAACTTCGGGAAAGGCAGGATCTGAAACAGTCGGACATTGCGCTCGTGCTTGGAACCACACAGCAGGTGTACTCGCGTTATGAAAACGGAATCAACGAGCTACCCTTGCGTCATCTGGTGACGCTGTGCGGGTTTTATCACATCAGCGCCGACGACATTCTGGGCATTGATCCCACCC
>CALVKX010000286.1 GCA_944333375.1 uncultured Eubacteriales bacterium | reverse complement strand
TTTCACAACGCCAACGGCTACCTCGGCGTGCGCGGCACGCTGGAGGAGGGTGCGCCGGAGGGCATGGACACCATGCGCGGCGCCTATGTGAACGGCTTTTATGAAATCGTGCCCATGAAGCAGGCGGAAAAGCTCACGCACGTTCGCGAGGAAAAGGAGAGCATGATAAACGCCGCGGACGTGCAGGGCCTGCGCCTGTGCCTGGCGGGGGAATGGTTTTCGCAGTGGACGGGCGAGCTGCTTGGCTGCGAGCGCCTGCTGGACATGGACCGGGGCGTGACCGAGCGGCATGTCATATGGCGCTCGCCGCAGGGCCGGGAGACGAAGTTGCTTTTCCGCCGCATGGCCAGCTTTGCCGAGCCCTCGCTGTTTCTCATCGACTGCGAGGCGACTCCCCTCAACTACGAAGGCGAGGTGGAGGTGGAAAGCACCCACCTGGCCCTGGTAAAAAACTACGCCAATCCCAACGACCCGCGCCTGGCGGGAGAGAGCGAGTGCCATCTCGTGCCCGTGGGGCATCTGCTGGAGGACGGCGCGAGCTATCTGAGCGCGCGGACCCGCCGCAGCGGGCTTACGCTGACCACAGGGGTAAAACATCAGGTGGAACCGGCGCCGGAGGGCGCGGAGGTGACCTATGATCCCTCTGCGCATGCCGCGGCCTTCCGCTGCCGGGTGAGGCTTGCGCGCGGCGAGACGCTTCGCGTTCAGAAATACTGCATCTTTTCGGACGAGCAGCGGCATGGCGATACGCTTGCGGCCGCGCGGCAGGCCATGGCCGGCGCCTTCGGCCGCGCCGGGGCGCTCTACCGCGGGCAGCGGGAGACGCTGGCCGCCTTCTGGGAGAACGCGGACACCACCATTCTGGGCGACGGCGACGCCAACCTCTCCATGCAGTTCAACCTCTATCAGCTCTTTCAGTCGGCCGGCCGCGACGGGCTGTGCAGCATCGCGGCCAAGGGCCTGTCCGGCGAGGGGTATGAGGGGCATTATTTCTGGGACACGGAGATGTACATGATGCCCTTCTTCATCCTCACCATGCCGCAGCTTGCCAGAAAGCTCCTGGGCTACCGCTATCGGACGCTGGACGCGGCGCGGGAAAACGCCCGTCAGCTCGGCCATCGCAAGGGCGCGCTCTATCCCTGGCGCACCATCAACGGGCGCGAGTGCAGCGGCTACTTTCTGGCGGGCACGGCGCAGTACCACATCGTGGGCGACATCGCCTATGCCGTGGGGACCTATTACAACGCCACGGGCGACCGGGAGTACCTCGTCCGCGAGGGCGCGGAGATGCTGCTGGAGACCGCCCGCCTGTGGATGGACGTGGGGCATGTGGCGGACGGCTCCTTCCGCATCAACTGCGTCACCGGCCCCGACGAGTACACCTGCCTGGTCAACAACAACTACTACACCAACGCCTGCACCAAAAACAACCTGGAGTGGGCCGTGCGCGCGGCGCGGCTGCTGGAGGAATGGGGCGTCTACGCCCCGTGGGCCGCGCGCCTTGGCGTCACGCGGGAGGAACTGGACGGCTTTGCGCGCGCCGCGGGGACCATGTATCTGCCCTATGACGAAAAGCTGGGCATCAACCCGCAGGACGACAGCTTCCTGCAAAAGCCCGTGTGGGACCTCGCCGCCACGCCCCGGGACAAGTTCCCCCTGCTGCTCAACTTCCACCCCCTGCAGCTCTACCGCTATCAGGTGTGCAAGCAGGCGGATACGGTGCTGGCGCATGTGCTCTTTGAGGATCTGGCGACCAAGGACGTGCGCGAGCGCTCCTTCCGATACTACGAGAAGATCACCACGCATGATTCCTCCCTGTCCAACTGCATCTTCTGCATCGAGGCCTGCCGGCTGGGCCTGCGCAGCGAGGCGCGCGCCTACTTCGGGGACAGCGTGAAGACCGACCTGCTCAATACCCACGGCAACAGCAAGGACGGCGTGCACACCGCCAACATGGGCGGCTGCTACATGGCCGTGGTCAACGGCTTTGCGGGTCTGCGGCTGTGCGCCGACGGCGTGCGGGTGGACCCCTTCCTGCCGGAGGGGTGGACGGGGCTCAAGTTCTCCTTCCAGTACCGCGGGAGCCGTCTGCGCTTTGAGATGGAGGGCGGAAGTTACCGCCTGACGCTCTTGCACGGCGCGCCGGTCACGGCCTTTACGCCCGGCGCGACCTGCCGTCTGGAGCGCCCGGGCGACGCGGCGGAGGGAACGGCCCGCTGAGGCTCAGCCCTCCGCCTCCAGCCGCGCAAAGAAGCCCGCGGAAAACAGGGCGATGAGCAGCACCGCCATGCCGCTTGCGGCCAGCACCCAGCCAGCGCCGGGGGAGAAGGCGTCAAACAGCGCGCCGTAGAGGATCTGTCCTGCGGGCTGGGCGCACAGGGAGAGCGCGGACACATGCGCCATGACCTTGCCCGTGAGCGCCGGGGGCGTGCGCGCCTGCATGAGGGAGAGCGCAAAGATGGAAAACAGGCTACAGGCGGCTTGCAGGCCGCAGAACGCCAGGGTCACCGGCACATAGGGAGCGGGCAGGAGAAAGGCCGCGCCGGCGAGGAGCAGGCTCGTGCCCGCTCCCGCAAAGAGCAGATGAAGCCGGCCGTCTTTCAGCCGGCCGCTGAGCGGGCCTGCCGCCAGCGAACCCAGAATCGCCGCCACGCCCGCCGCGCTTTCCGCCGCTCCGTAATGCGCGGGGGAGAGGCCCAGCACCGTGCGGATGAGGAAGGGAAAACCCACCGAAACCGTGCCCGCCGCAAACAGGCTCGCCAGCGCGCAAAGCAGCAGGAGCCGGAGCAGGGCGGGCTTTTCT
>CALVKX010000285.1 GCA_944333375.1 uncultured Eubacteriales bacterium | reverse complement strand
ATTCTGGACGAGCATACCGCGGCGCTGGACCCCAAGACCGCCGAGGTCATCATGCAGCTGACCGGCCGGCTGGTGCGCGAAAAGGGGCTGACCACGCTCATGGTCACCCACAACCTGCGCTACGCCCTGGAATACGGCGACCGCCTTCTCATGCTCCACGAGGGCCGCGCGGTGCTGGACAAGTGCGGCGGGGAAAAGCGGGCGCTACAGCTTTCGGACGTGCTGGGGCTGTTTAACCAGATCAGCGTCGAGTGCGGCAACTGAGCCCTAGGGCAGCACCAGCACCTTGGTGCGGTAGGGCAGGTGCGTCCAGAGCCAGTAGGCGTTGACGCCATGGTCCTCATCCGTGCGCCAGTCCACGCGCACGCAGCCCTCCGAGGCGCGCTGGCCAAGCTGGGCGGCCTGGGCGGAGAAGTCCGCCATGCCGTCCGCGCGCTGGGTATAGCCCACCTGATGAAGCAGGTTCCCGCCGTCGATGCGGATGGGATAATCGCAGCGAAAGCCGTTGCTGTCAAAGCTGACCAGGCGGTCGGTGGTGAGAAACGCGCCTGCGCGCGTCTCCCGAAACGCCTTCCCGGGGGCCTTGAGCCCCGTGCTTACGCGCGCCCGTCCCACGGGCGCGCCGTTTTCGTATACGGTGAGCGTCTGGGCGGCCTTGTCGATCACCACGCCGTAGCGCGTGGAGGGCAGGACCATTTTGAGCTTCCCGGTGGGCACATAGCCCTCCACGGGAAAGCCGTCCTCGTGCCGCCAGGCGCGCACCAGCGTATAGCGCCTGCCCACCTCAAGCACCTCCACCGCCTGCGACTGCCCGTGGACCTGTCCCGCGGAGCCGCCTTGGGGATCGGCCTTCAGATAGAGGTTCTGGTGTTCCTCCGCGCCGATGTCCACCACCGCTACGGGGGCCAGGATGGCCTGCCACAGGCTTTCGTCGTCCCTGAGGTCCGGCAGCAGCGGACCCGTGGGGGCCAGTTCGGGGATGGGTTCGGCGCCGCCATGCACCTCCAGGGCAAAGACGAACGCATCCTCCTCACGGCCTTCCAGGCAGGCGCGCATCCAGCAGCGCCCCTCGGGCGCCCTGCGTCCGCCGCTTTCCCCGTTCCAGGCGATGCGGAAGCGCCCGCTGCCCTCCAGCTTCTTGCGGATGGAGGCAAAGCGCTGGGTGAGCGCCTCGTCCGTGTAGCACTCCAGACGCACCACGCCCGCGCCCGTGACCGCGCAGTCCACAAACCACGGCTCCGAGCGCCGGTGGTAGAAGGTCTGCGCGCTGGGCAGGGCGTAGATGAGCGCCGCGGCGGGCCTCCCCACCGTGACAAAGGCGTGCGCCACGCTCCGCCGCCCGTCCTTTCGGGCCAGCTCGCACAGCAGGTGGTAGCGCCCCTCGCGCAGCGGCATGCCGCCGTAGGAGGTCGCGTCCCACGCAATGGCGCTTTCGCCCTCGGGCACGGGCAGGTCCTCGCATAGAGGAAGCTGCGGCCCTGCGTCGTTCCCCACCCGTACGGTCAGGCGGCCCGCGCAGGGCGTCTGAAGCGTGAGCGCCGTCTCCTCCAGCGGCCGAAGTGCCCCGGGCGCAAGCAGCGAAAGCTCCGCGGCCCGCGCACGGCAGAAAAGCAGCGCTGAGAAAAGCAACAATCCGAGAACCGCCTTTTTCATTCCAAAACCCCCGTTTCCTGATCCTATCCGTATAGACGGCGGAAAGGGGCATGGGGTTTTTGCGAAGGCGGCTTTTTTTGCGGCGCATAGTTTTGAGACATATGGGAAAGCCTTCCTCACAGACGGACGCTTTGGGGAGGGCTTTTGCATGCGGCAAAATCCGGGACGGAAAGAGCTGGCGCTGGAATTTCTCGCGGCGCTTGTGACGTTTGCGCTGTTTTTCGCCTTTGCGCGCGCCGGGGCGGCCGTGGTGGCCTGGGGCGACAAGGGCGATCAGGTGACGCTGATTCAGCAGAAGCTCAAGCAATACGGCTATTTCAGCGCGGCCGTGGACGGCGTCTTCGGCAAGCAGACCTACGACGCGGTGGTCTGGTTCCAGCGCAAAAACGGCCTGAAGGTGGACGGCGCGGTGGGCGAGAGCACGGCGGCGGCGCTTGGCATCACGCTCTCGGGCACCGTGGCCGCCGCGGGCTACAATGAGAGTGAAACCTATCTGCTGGGCCGCCTGGTCCACGGCGAGGCGCGCGGGGAGCCCTATGTGGGCAAGGTGGCCGTGGCGGCGGTGGTGCTCAACCGCGTCAAGAGCGCCTCGTTTCCCAACACCATCAGCGGCGTCATCTATCAGGCCGGAGCCTTTGATGCCGTAGCCGACGGCCAGATCAACCTCACCCCCGACGAGGACAGCCTGCGCGCCGCCCGCGACGCCCTCAACGGCTGGGACCCCACCGGAGGCTGTCTCTACTATTACAATCCCGCGACCTCTACCAACAGCTGGATCTGGTCGCGCACGGTGCAGCTGAGCATCGGCAAACACAATTTCGCCATTTGAGCGGGAGGCGCGCATGCGGCTGAAGCATCATATCATCCTTTACACGTTTTTGGGCGCCGCGGTTCTGATCGCCATCTTCCTGACGCTGGACTTTGGCACGCGGGCCCAGCGAAGCGCGCAGGCCCTGGAGGACACCTACGCCCAGCGGGTGCTGGAGACGCAGGAACACTTGCAGGCCATCGGCCTCAAGCTGTCCAAGGCCCCCGCGGCCGGGGAGGCGCGCACGCAGGTGGAGCTGCTCGCCGGCATCAGCCGGCAGGCGGACAGCGTGGTGAGCGGCCTGGCGGCTTTGCCGCTGAGCCATGTGGCCATGAGCGACACGCTC
>CALVKX010000284.1 GCA_944333375.1 uncultured Eubacteriales bacterium | reverse complement strand
CAGCGCGTCTATCAGAGCAACATCCTCAGCCGCTCCAGCCTGGTGCACCTGCTGGGCGATGACGAGGGCAACATCGCAAACGGCGTGGAATCGTTCCAGGCCAACTACCTGCTGGGCTTTGAGACGAGCCTGACGGAGCGCGTCACCGCCTTTCTGAGCGGCGAGACGCGCCGGGGCGACAACGTGACCATCACCGCCGACAGCCGGCTGTCCACCGAGATCGTCAACATCTTCCGCAACACCTCCAACACCAAGGGGAAATGCGGCGCGGTCGTGGTCATGAACTACAAGACCGGCGAGGTACTGGCGCTGGTAAGCCTGCCGGTGTACGATCCGACCAACATCACCGACGAGGTGCGAAACTCCTCCCAGCATCCCTTCTGGAACCGGGCCCTGCAAAGCACCATGCCGCCCGGATCGACCTTTAAGATCATCACCGCCGCAGCGGCGCTGGAAAATCTGCCGGACGCCGAGACGCACGTGTTCACCTGTACGGGCGCCACGCAGGTCCTGGACCACGTGGTGCACGACTACAACATGGACCAGCACGGCGATGTGACGCTGGCGAGGGCCTTCCGCGTAAGCTGCAACAACGCATTCGCGCAGGCTGCGCTGCTCATGGGCGACACGGCGCTGAGAAATACCGCCGAGTCCTTCGGCTTTAACGACAACTTCCTCTTTCGCGACCTGGTGGTGGAAAACAGCGTCTACCCCACCCAGAACCGAAACAGCGTGGAAATCGCCTGGAGCGGCGCGGGACAGAGCCAGGTGGTCGCCACACCCCTGCACATGTGCATGGTGGCGGCGGCCATCGCAAACAACGGCGTCATGATGGAGCCCAGGCTCCTCAGCCTTGTGGAGAGCCCCACGGGAAATGTCCGCCTGCGGTATTCCCAGAAGGTCTACCGCACCGCCTGCTCCCCGGAGATCGCGCAGATCATCGACGGCTACATGAAGGACGTGGTCAAGAGCGGAACGGGCACGCGCGCGCAGGTGGACGGGCTGACCATCGCGGGCAAGACCGGCAGCGCCGAGGGCTCGGACAACGGCATGGATGTGACGCACGCCTGGTTCGTAGGTTACATCGACAGCGACACCTATCCCTACGCCGTCAGCGTCCTGGTGGAAAACGGCGGCAGCGGCGGCAGCGTGGCCGCGCCTGTGGCCCGCCAGGTGTTTGAGTACCTGCGAGACAATCTGCCGTGCTAAGGAGGACGGAGCGGTGAACGTGGTCATCAAGGATATTGCAAGGGCGGCCGGCGTCTCCACGGCGACGGTGTCAAACGTCCTCAACGGCCGCAAGAACGTCAGCGACGCAACGCGCGAGCGGGTGCTGCGCATCTGCGGGGAGATGGACTATCAGGTCAATCACGCGGGCCGGGCCCTCAAAAGCGGAGAGAGCAAGACCATTCTGTTCAATTTTAGCGATTTTGACCGGGAGTTCTATCTCAAGATCATCCACGGCATCAGCGATTACGTCTATTCCCGGCAGTATGACCTCATCATCTGCACCAGCGGCTCGTGCGACCGCTTCATGTCCAAGAGCTTCACCAGCGGCTGCATCATGCTGGACAAGAGCTGCAACGACCAGCTTTTGAAGCGCAAGGCCCAGAAGGGCTATCCCATCGTGGCGCTGGACCGGATTTTGGACGAGCCCAACGTCAAATGTCTTCTGGTCAACAACTATCCGCCCATGCGCGAGCTCGTGGAGGGGCTGGTGGGGCGCGGCTACCGCAACTTCGCCTTTCTGGGCGGCGTCAATACGCTGGACAACCGCGAGCGCTATCAGGCGTTTCAGGATGTGCTTGGCGAGCACGGCATCCCCTTTCATCCCGAGAGCTACCTCACCGGCGATTACCGCGAAAAGAGCGGCTATCAAGCGGCCAAGCTGCTGCTCATCGGCGAGCGGCTGCCCCAGGCGCTGGTGTGCGCCAATGACAACATGGCCATCGGCGCCATGCGCGCCTTCCGCGAGGCGGGGCTGCGCATCCCGGACGACGTGGCCGTGACCGGCTTTGACGACACCCCTCTGGCCGAGCTGCTGGGGCTGAGCACGGTCGCCATTCCCAACTATGAGCGCGGCTATCTGGCCGCGCAGCATCTCATCGCCAACATCGAGGGAGCGCAGAGCTACGAGACCTTCAAGATCCAGGCCAGGGTGGTCTGGCGCGGCTCCGTGGGCGTGCCCCGGGGCGACTGAAGCGGCTTGTGCCGGCTTTTCAAAACGGAAAGCCGGTTATTATTTTACATAGGAATTAATATAAATTCAAAAATAATTTACATAATCTACAGATAAAATAATTTAACTTTGCCTGATTTGAACAAAAAGTATTGACGAATATACATCCCTTGATTATAATCTCAGTAAATCGATAAACTGATCCGCGGGATTTCGGATCACCGACAACAAAAAAGGGAGGTTTCTATTCATGAAGCGGATGAAAACCCTGACCTGTATCGTACTTGCGCTGAGCCTGCTAATGGGCCTGGGCCTGGCGGGCGCGCAGGCGGAGGGCGCCGGGAAGATCGTCGTTTTCCAGCAGAAGACCGAGATCTATGACCAGCTCGTGGAATTGGCCAAGACCTATCAGGAAGAGACGGGCGTTGAGGTCGAGGTGTGGCCCATCGCCGGCGACGACTATTATCAGAACCTCAAGACCTATATGGCCAGCGAGTCCGGCCCCACCGTCTTCACCCTCAACTCCGCCTCCGAGATTGCCGAAATGAGCGGCTACCTGGCCGACCTGAGCGATCTGGAAGTGATGGGCAAGGTGCAGGAGAACCTCATCGCCATGGTGGACGGCAAAAAGACCGGCGTGCCCATGACGGCCGAG
>CALVKX010000283.1 GCA_944333375.1 uncultured Eubacteriales bacterium | reverse complement strand
CGCATGGGCGAGACGTACCGCGAGAAGACCAGCCAGAACATGGACCTGCTGCTCATCGACGAGCTGGGCGACTTCCACATCTACCTCCACGGCCATGACGTGCAGGAAAACGGCGTGGCGTCCTTCCTCTCCGAGCACGAGATCGTCAACGGCTTCTTCTTCGGCCCCGCGCTGGTGGTGGACGGCGAGGTGCAGGAGATTCCCGAGAACTACCAGTTTGACCCCCACCAGAAGAACCCCCGTGCGGGCATCGCGCAGCTCGGGGTGCTGACCTATGCGCTGGTGGTCGTCAACGGCAGGACCTCCCAGTCCGAGGGCGTGACGCTGGCGGAGTTCGCCGACATCATGGGGCAGCTCGGGGCCGAGCAGGCGTACAATCTGGACGGCGGCAACAGCGCTACCCTCGCCTTCAACGGCGAGGTCTACAACGACAAACCCCAGGCCGAGCGCTCCGTGACCGACATCATCTACTTCGCCAGCGCCACCGCGGGGGAATGAGCGGACATGGATACCACCTTTGACATCCTTGGCCTGACGGGGCATGCCTACGGCCTGTGCGCCACGGCTGCGGCCCTGGCCGTGTTGGCGGGAATCGCCGCCGTGGCGCGCCACCGGCATCTGCCGGTGGCGACGGCCGGCGTGTTCGGGCTTGTGGGCATCCCGCTGGGAATCGCCTGCGCCCGCATCCTGTACTGCCTTGTGCATCTGGGCGACTTTTGGGAGACGTACGAGGACCCGTGGCTGATGCTGCGGTTTTTTGACGGCGGCCTGTCCATGCCGGGGCTGCTGGCGGGGCTGGTGCTGGCGGCGCTGCTGAGCGCCCGGCTGCTCAAGGTCCGCTTCGCCGAGATGGCGGACGCCCTGTGCCTGCCGCTGGGCCTGGGGATCGCGCTGCTTCGCCTTGGCGAGCAGTTTACCGACCTGGGCGTTGGCAAGGCGGTGCCGGAGGGCGCGCTGACCGCCGCGGCGCCCTGGCTGTTTTTGCAAAGCCGCATGGGGGTGGCGGTGGAATACCGCATCAACGTGTGGGCCTGCGAGGCGGCCGCGGCCGCGGTGATCTTCGCGGCCACGCTGGCGTTTTTCAGGCGCAGGCGCGCGGGCGATACGGCGCTGTTTTTCTTTTCGCTCTACGGCGCGGCCCAGACGCTTTTGGAGAGCCTGCGCGACGACGGGCACATGCTCTTCATCTTTTTGCGCGTGAGTCAGGTGGCGGCGGCGCTCATGCCCGTCATCGCACTAGCCGTGCTGGGCCGCCGCGCGAAAAAGGGCCGGCTGTGGCCGCGCTGGGCGGCGATGGCGCTGTGCGCGGCGGGGATCGCGCTACTGGAGTTTTCTCTGGACGGACGGCTCGCCTGGGCCGCGGCGTCGCCCGGCCGCGACTATGCGCTGATGGCGCTTTTGTGCTGCGCGATGTTTCTGCTTCCCGCCTCGCTTTTGCGCGGCGGCCGCGCCGCGGGGAGGCGGCCGGAGGGATGATCGCCTGGAGCCGCGGCACGCGCCTGGGCCTCCTGACGCTGACGGAGGAGGACGGCGCGCTTACGCGATTGCTGTTTGGAGGAGATGCGCCCGCGCAGGCGCGGCGAGTGGAAACGCCGCTGCTCAGGCGCGCCTTTGAGGAGCTGGAGGCGTATCTCGCGGGCGGGCTGCACGAATTTGATCTGCCGCTTCACGCCCGGGGGACGCCGTTTCAAAGGCGTTGCTGGGAGGCGCTTCTGGACATCCCCTACGGCCAGACGCGCACCTACGCCCAGCAGGCGCAGGCGGTGGGCAGCCCGCGGGCATGCCGCGCCGTGGGCATGGCCAACCACCGCAACCCCCTTCCCATCCTTATTCCCTGCCACCGCGTGGTCGGCTCCGACGGGAGCCTGACCGGCTACGCGGGCGGGCTTTGGGTCAAACGAACGCTGCTGGAGATCGAACACGCTTGGAAAGGATGACGCATATGATCCATCGCAAGACCAAGATCGTCTGTACGCTTGGACCCTCCACCGAGGATGACGCGATCCTCAGGGAACTGATCCTCTCAGGGATGAACGTAGCCCGGCTCAACTTCTCGCACGGCACGCACGAGACGCACCTCAACAACATCCGCCGCATCGGGGCGTTCCGCCGCGAGCTGGGCCTGCCCATCGCCATCATGCTGGACACCAAGGGCCCGGAGATTCGCCTGGAGACGTTTGAAAACGGCAAGGTGCAGCTCAAGAAGGGCCAGACCTTCACGCTGGTTACCCAAAGCGTGGTGGGAAACGCCGAGCGGGCCTCCATCACCTATCCCGATTTGCCCCGCGACATTCAGGAGGGCACCACCATCCTCATCGACGACGGGCTGGTGGGCATGACCGTGCGCAGCCTCACCGCCAGCGAGATCGTCTGCATCGTCAACAACGACGGCGTCATCTCCGACCGAAAGAGCGTCAACGTCCCCGACGTGGACCTGAGCATGCCCTACCTCAGCCAAAAGGACCGCGAGGACATCGCCTTCGGCATCAAAAACGGCGTGGACTTCGTCGCCGCCTCCTTCACCCGCACGGCCGAGGACATTCTGGACGTGCGCAAGCTC
This sequence comes from uncultured Eubacteriales bacterium, assembly GCA_944333375.1. The sequence goes on along the minus strand of CALVKX010000283.1, from coordinate 317 downwards.
TTCAGCGCCCTGGGCCGCACCAATGTGTCCATCATCGCCAAGATCGAAAACATGCAGGGCGTGCAGAACATCGACGAGATCCTGCGCGTGAGCGACGGCATCATGGTCGCCCGCGGCGACCTGGGCGTGGAGATCCCGCTGGAGAAGGTGCCGGTCATCCAGAAGATGCTCATTCACAAGGCGTACTCCTCCGGAAAGCAGGTCATCACCGCTACGCAGATGCTCGACAGCATGATGAAAAACCCGCGCCCCACCCGCGCCGAGGCCGCCGACGTGGCCAACGCCATCTACGACGGCACCAGCGCCATCATGCTTTC
>CALVKX010000282.1 GCA_944333375.1 uncultured Eubacteriales bacterium | reverse complement strand
AGAGAGGCCTCGATTGCTTCTGCCAGCCGCTTGGTGTTTCCGGTCCGGCTGCTGTAGACGATCGCGCAAGTCACGGGTCTTTCCTCCCTTCATAGATGCAGTGGACGCCCTCATGACGCATCATGCCGCCCAGGCATTTTTTGTTGCACCGCACACAGCGCTTGACCTGTTCAGGATGATTGCCGATCACCTTACTGGGCCAGGACGGGTCGGCGATCAGCTGGCGGCTCATGGCGGCGCAGTCGATCCGGCCCTTGGCCAGCTGCTCCTCCACAAAATCCGGCCGGGTCAGGCCGCCCACGGCGCAAATGGGCAGCGAGGTATACCTGCGGACCAGATCGCAATACGGCAGGAAGCAGCCTTCTCCGCCAAAATAAGGATGCCTGGCCGGAGGAATGGTATCCTCCAGCGAAGAGTGGTTGGCGAGCGCCACATGGAAGCTGGTCACACCGGCCCGCTCCAGCGCAGGTACCACCACCGCAAGCTCCTCGACCAGCACCCCGGCATTGCCGTAGTGCGGGTTTTCCTGCCGGACGGCCAGCTTGAAGTCAATGGGCATATCCGGCAGAAGCTGCCGGACCGCCGTTACCGCCTCCACGGCAAAGCGGATGCGGTTCTCGATGGACCCGCCATATTCGTCGGTGCGGTGGTTGAACACGGGGGAAGCAAAGCTGCCGCACATCCTGTCGCCGTGAATCTGGACCATGTCGAATCCCGCCTTGCGGGCCTGGACGGCCGCGGGACCGAAGCTGGCGGCCATCTGCCTGACCTTCTTCGTGGAAAGCCCGCAGATGTAGGGGCTGACCTCCTGGTTGAGCAGGGGACGGAGGTCCTGCATGCTGATCTTTTTGGTCAGCACGCCCGGCACGTATTTGAGCATCGCCTTCACGTTGGAGTCGCTCTGGTGAAGCTGGGCGCAGGCCAGGCAGTTTTCCCCATGAATCGCGTCCGTGAGTTCGCGGTAGGCGGCAAAGCCTTGCGGGTATACAGGCTTTGGCCAAAACCGAACCGGCCGACCGGAACGTCGCCCAGGATCACCATGGCGCATCCGCCTGCGGCGATCTGACGGATCTTTTCAAGGTAAGCCTCGTTTTTCAGCCCCAGCGTGGTGGGCGCAAAAATGATCCGCTTCTTTAATTGAAGCCCGCCATAGTTGACAGGGCTTGCGATGGTCTTATACATGGGATGATTCATCTTCTTTCCGTACGATTTTGTGAAGCAGGGAAAGCAGCGTGCAACGCTCCTCTTCCGTCAGGACGCACAGCTTCTGGCCGTCCCAGTCATGAAACAGCTGATGGCTGACCCGGAAGGCCTCTTCGCCCCTTTCCGTCAGCTTCAGCTGATAGGAGCGCCCGGCCTTTTCCTTGGTAATCATGCCGTCGTCCACCAGCTTGGTGATACACCGCTGGGAATAGCCCCAGTCCACGCGCAGCGTCTTGGTCAGTTCCGAGGGGGTGCAGCCGGGATGCTTGCCGACATAGATGACGAAAAACACCAGTCCATTGTTTACGCCGAGCGGATGTAGCCGCGCGCCCGCATACGCGTAAAAATCCTTATACAGCACCGAAAGGTAGTAAGCGAAGGTCTGGAACATCCATGCCCTCCTTTCTTTCCTTGACATAGTCAAGTATACTATTCAAACTTGACCTTGTCAGGTCGTTTGGGCAAATTTCTTTTTGCTTTCGCCTGCGCCCGTATGGCGCTATGAATTCCACGCAATTTCAAGACGACCTGTCGAAACCGCGACCACGGCAACATGGTAGCCGGCGTTCTCCATCCGGACGATGCCTAAAGAGGGGCCGGATTGCCCTGCACGACGGGCGAGGTTACCAGCAAATGGGTACAGGCGATGGAAACGGCCCCATCGGCGTTTTCCGATGCAATGAAAAAAAGCTGTCTGAAAACCAGCCAGCTTTTTGAGGATGAAAGAGGGTCTGTCATGACAAGCCTTGTACCAGCGCCGTCCTGGCCAGCATACAGGCCCCGCGCACGGCGTCGCCCTGCCCGGAAACCACCTCCAGATCGGGGTGAACAAGGGCCAGCTGCTCCACCAGGCGACCGCGAAGCCAGGCGTTGTGCTCGATCACCCCGCCGGACAGAGCCGCGCGGGCAGGGAAAAGCGGCATCTGCCGCATCACCGAGTCCAGCAGCAGCGCCAGCTCGTTGGCGGCCGCCCTGGCAATATCCGCCGCAAGGGGATCGTCCTCCACGCGATCCAGCACCAGCCCGGCCGCGGTCGCCACCACCGCCTTTTCGAAGCGGTGATGCAGCATTTCCACAAAATCCTCCGGGCAGGAAAGCGAAAAATGCTTCACCAGATCCGCCAGCAGCGTTGTTTCCAGATCACGCCCCTCGCGGGACCGCATCGCCCGACGGATGGCCTGCCATGCGATCCACAGCGCGCTTCCCTCGTCGCCCAGCATGTAGCCAAGCCCTCCGGCTCGCGCGGTACGGCCCTCATGGTCGCGCGCCAGTGCCAGCGAGCCCGTTCCCGCGATGAGGCAGTAGCCCTCCGTGCTTTTTAGGGCGCCTACCAGCAGCGTCTCGCCATCGTTACTCAGGTATATGCGGCACTGTGGCAATAGACGGCGGAAAAAGTCGGAAAAGACTTCCTTTTCGGCTGGACGGCTCAGTCCCGCGGAGCCCAGGCAGCCGGCTTTTAGTCTTTCCAGTGAAACGCCGGAGGAACGCAGGAGACTGACAATGTTCTGCATGGCGGCATCCCGACCCACACTGTACATGTTGGTAGAGCCGCCGGCAAACCGTCCGAGCTCCCGCCCATCCTCCAGGCTGAACAGGCATAGACGTGAGCGCGTGCCGCCGCCGTCGATTCCAATATAGTACCGCAAAATCGTGCCTCCATTCACGCCTGCCGGGATTTTTCCGCAGC
>CALVKX010000281.1 GCA_944333375.1 uncultured Eubacteriales bacterium | reverse complement strand
TGCGGACGACCGCTTCCAGACCGAATAATCGAATTACCCATTTCGGCGGGGAGGATGACGCAGCGTCATCCTCCCTCCGGCATGGCGGAAAAGTCCGGCTGCGCCGGCCTTTCCCGCCAAACGCTTAAGAAATGTTTGCGCCCAGGGGCGCAAACTCCCCGCCCGCCCGGCAAAGCCGGGCGATACGAATGCATTTTGGAGGGGGACGAAGGGAAGCGTGTGCCCTGTGGGCACTTGCCACCGAAGGTGGCAAAGCGACCCGAAGGAGTCAACCGAAACGAGCGGAGGGCGCGGTTAGCGCCCTTCGCGACGATTGAGATTGCGGAACTGCGGGCCCTCCAAACCTCCCAAATGGGTTTTTGAGAACCGGCGGGGAGGATGACGCAGCGTCATCCTCCCTCGCCGTCTTCGGGAAAAGGAGGTAGGTGCGCTTGGTCAAGGCGCAGAGCGCAAGGCTGGACCGCAAAAAGCTGTTCGGCGACCCGGTGATGGTATCCACGATTGTGGTGCTGCTGATCTTCCTGGCATTATTCATCCTCTATCCGCTGGCCATGCTGCTGATTGACAGCGTGGCCTCCGAAGGCCGGCTTACGTTTGAGATCTTCAGCCGCGTTTTGGACATGGGCCGCTTCCGCACGGCCTTTACCAACACGCTGGAGCTGGGCTTTATCGTGGGCCTGGGCTCCACCGCCCTGGGCCTTCTGTTCGCATACGTGGATGTCTATGTGGACATCCGCCTGCGCGTGGTGCGGCGCATGTTCAACATCGTGAGCATGCTGCCGGTGGTTTCGCCGCCCTTTGTGCTGTCCCTGAGCATGATTTTGCTCTTTGGCCGCGGCGGCATCATCACGCGGAGCCTCCTGGGCATCTATGACAGCAACATCTACGGCCTCCACGGCATCGCCATCGTGCAGATCCTGACGTTCTTCCCCGTCTGCTACATGATGCTCAAGGGCCTGCTCAAAAATATCGACCCCTCCCTGGAGGAAGCCAGCCGCGACATGGGCGCCAGCCGCTGGAAGGTCTTTACCACGGTGACGCTTCCGCTGCTGCTTCCGGGCCTGGGCAACGCGTTTCTGGTCACGTTCATCGAATCCGTGGCCGACTTTGCCAACCCCATGATGATCGGCGGCAGCTTTGACACCCTGGCCACCACCATCTATTTGCAGGTGACGGGCGCCTATGACAAGGCGGGCGCCAGCGCCATGGCCGTGGTGCTGCTGAGCCTGACGCTCATCCTGTTCCTGATTCAGAAGTACTATCTGGAGAAGCGCACCTACGCCACCCTCACCGGCAAGGCCAGCCGCGCGCGCATGCTCATCGCCGACAAGAGCGTGACCCGGCCGCTGACGATCCTGTGCTCGATGTTTTCGGCCTTCGTCATCCTCATGTACGTCAGCATCCCCTTCGGCGCGCTGTTCAACCTCTGGGGCCGCGACTACTCGCTGACGCTGAAGCACTTTGACTACATGTTCAAGTACAGCGGACTCAAGGCCTTCCGCGACTCCTTCGTCCTCAGCCTCATCGCTTCGCCCATCACCGCGCTTCTGTCCATGATTATCAGTTACCTCGTGGTCAAAAAGAAGTTCCGCACCAAGGGCCTCATCGAGTTTACCAGCATGCTGGCCATGGCCGTGCCCGGCACGGTGCTGGGCGTGGGCTACATCCGCGGCTTTGCCAACGGCGTCTTCCACACGGGCTTTTTGCAGGGGCTCTACGGCACGGGCGCGATTCTGGTCATCGTCTTTATCGTGCGCAGCCTGCCTGTGGGTACGCGCAGCGGCATCTCGGCGCTTCGGCAGATCGACAAGTCCATCGAGGAAAGCGCCTACGACCTGGGCGCCGGCAGCGGAAGGGTGTTTACCTCCGTGACCCTGCCGCTGATTAAGGACAGCTTCCTCAGCGGCCTGGTCACCACCTTCGTGCGCTCCATCACCGCCATCAGCGCCATCATCCTGCTGGTGACCCCGCAGTACCTGCTCATCACCACGCAGATCAACGAGTTCGCCGAGAAGGGCAAGTACGGCGTGGCCTGCGCCTACGCGACCATTTTGATCGCCATCGTGTACGCGTCCATCGTGGTGATGAACCTCGTGACCAAGTATTTTGGCACCAGCAGAAAGATAAAGGGAGGCAGCGAAGATGCCTAAGGAGAGCAAGGGCGTTCGCCTTGACCACATTTCCAAGATCTATAAGGACCCCAAGACCGGCAAGGATTTCTATGCCGTGCATGACGTTTCCCTGGACATCGTCCCGGGCAGCTTCGTGACGCTCCTGGGTCCCTCCGGCTGCGGAAAAACCACGACGCTTCGCATGGTGGCCGGCTTTGAAAGCCCGGACGAGGGCGAGATCTACCTGGGCGGCGAGCCCATCAACGAGCTCACCCCCAACAAGCGCGACACCGCCATGGTGTTCCAGAGCTACGCGCTGTTCCCGCACTACAATGTCTTTGACAACGTGGCCTACGGCCTCAAGCTCAGGAAAGTCCCCAAGGCCGAGATCGAACAGCGGGTTAAGACCATGCTGGATCTGGTGGAGATGGGCGGCATGGAGAGCCGCATGACCAATCAGCTCTCCGGCGGCCAGCAGCAGCGCGTGGCGCTGGCCCGCGCGCTGGTGGTGGAGCCCGGCGTGCTGCTCTTTGACGAGCCGCTGTCCAACCTGGACGCCAAACTGCGCGTCACCATGCGCACCGAAATCCGCCGCATCCAGCAGAAGCTGGGCATCACCGCCATCTACGTCACCCACGACCAGTCCGAGGCCATGTCCATCTCCGACGAGATCATCATCATGAAAAAGGGCATTATCGCTCAGATGGGCACTCCCAAGGCCATCTACTACCATCCCACCGACGAGTTCGTGGCAGACTTCATCGGCGAGGCCAATTTCATCAAGGGAACCGTCAAGG
>CALVKX010000280.1 GCA_944333375.1 uncultured Eubacteriales bacterium | reverse complement strand
TTTCGCTGCCTTTTCCTTTGATGTATACGACAAGGAAACGGTGATACCGGAGATCCAGATGACGGCGGCGGAGTACTTCCGGCAGAAGAAGCGGTTTGTGCCGGAGCTTCTGGCCGCCTCGGACGTATTCGTCTTCCCCTCGCTTCAGGAGGGCCTGCCCGTGGCGCAGATGGAGGCCATGGCCGCCGGCCTTCCCTGCGTGGTGAGCGACGTGCGTGGGAACCGGGACCTGATCGCCCGGGGCGAGGGCGGCTTCCTGCGCGCCCCGAGGGATGCGCGCGGGTTTTCCGAGGACATCGCGCGCCTCCTGGAGGACCCCGCGCTCAGGACCCGCATGGGCGAGCGCAACCGCCGGGAGATGGAGAAATACGGGCTGGAGGCGGTGCGCTCGCAGATGGCGGCGCTCTACCTGGGGCAGCTTGAGGCGCGGGGGCGCTGAAGGGGGGAAAGGGCCATGGCGTCGGTGCTGTTTTTGATGCGCTACCCGCTGGAGCGGGACGACAACCTCAAAATCAAGTTCGACGGCCAGATGGCCGCCGTCAGGGCGCTGGGGCATGAGGCCGCCTGCATCGGCTGGGACCGTAGGGGCCTGTGGCTGTGCCGCGAGGACGGCCGCACGCTGCTCAGGTCCAGCCGCCTGATCGGCCTGCCCGGCTATGACAAGACGCTTGTGTACGTGGAGCTGATGGCGGCGCTGAAAAGGGCGGCGGCGCTTGCGCGCTTTGACGCGGTGTACATGCGCTTCATGCCGGTGTTTGACAACGCGCCGGGGGCGCTGGCCGCCGTCAAGGCGGGCGGCGCGCGGCTGGTGGTGGAGCATCCCACGTATCCGTTTGAAAACGGCAAGCGCACCTCGCTTGTGCGCATGCCGGTCTTTGCGTGGAACGCCCGGGTCTTCAGGCGCCTGGAGCCGATGATCGACCTCTACGCCCTCATCGGAGAGCCCTGCGGCGGGACGCTCAACGGCCGCCCCGCCATGAACATCCTCAACGGCGTGGACGTGCGCCGCCTGCCCCTGCATCAGCCGCGTGTGGGCGCGCAGGACGTGGGCATGCTGGCGCTGGCGAGCATGTCTGTCTGGCAGGGGTATGACCGGCTGATCGAGGCGCTGGCGCGCTACGGGGGCGGCGAGCGGGTGACGCTGCACATGGTGGGCGGCGAGGGCGACGGGTCGCTGGCGGCGTGGAAGCGGCTGGCGCAGGAGCGGGGTGTGGCGGACCGGGTGATCTTTCACGGCGAGCTCCACGGCGCGGTGCTGGACGAGGTGGCCGCGGCCTGCGACATCGGCGTGGGCGGCCTGGGGCTGCACCGCAAGGGCCAGTACCGCAGCATGACGCTCAAGCTGCGCGAGTACATGGCGCGGGGCCTGCCCTTCGTCTACGCGGTGGAGGACCCCTCGCTGCCGGAGGAGCCCAACTTCTGCCTGAAGATCGCAAACGACGAGAGCGCCATCGACCTGTCCGCGCTGGTGGCCTTCGCCCGGCGCGCGCAGGCCGACGCCGCGACGCCCGCGCGGATGCGCGCCTACGCGGAAAGCCGCATGTCCTGGGAGGGCGTGATCTCCCAGGTGCTGGAAAGGGTGGGAATCCAATGTCGGGAACGCTGATTTATCTGAGCAACTGCGCCATCTCCGCCGACGGCAGGCAAAACCCCTTCATGATGCAGGAATTGCCCTGGCTCATGGCGCACTTTGACCGGGTGATGATGGTCAGCTATTACGGCGTTCGGACCCTCTTACCCGGGGACGAGCGCGGCGAGCGGCCCTTTACGGCCGTTCGGCCCGGCCTGGCGGGCCTGCGCGCCGTTTTGAAGACGCCCTTCACGCTGGACGTGTGGCGCGAGATGCGCCACATGCGAAAGGACGGCGCGCTGACCCTGGGAAACGTCCTCAGGCTCCTGGCCTTCAACCAGCGCGGGCTCAAGCTCCATTACTGGACCGAGCGCCTGCTCAGGGGCGGCGATGCGCGCACCACGCTCTATTCCTGCTGGATGAGCTTTGACGGGTATGCCGCCGCGCTTTCCAAGCGCAGGCACCCGCGTGTGCGCTGCGTCATCCGCGGCCACGCCTACGACGTGGACACGGAGCGCTTTGCCAAGAATCCCTATATGATGAAGCGGCGTATCGCCGCCGAGGCCGACGGCCTCTACCTCATCAGCCGCACGGCCCGCGCGCAGTTCATGAGCTACATGCGCGGCCATGTGGACGAGCGCAAGGTGCACGTGCTGGCCATGGGCTCCGCCGGCCGCCCGGTGGACCACCTGCGCGAGCCGCCCCGCTACACCCAGGGCGTGCTGCGCGTGGTGAGCTGCGCGATGATGAACCCCATCAAGCAGGTGGATGTGCTGGTGCGCGCGCTCTCCCGCTGGGAGGGCGGGCCGCTGTGCTGGACGCATATCGGCGCGGGGGCGGAGGAGGCGAAGGTGCGGGCGTTGGCCGCCGAGCTGCTCGATCCCAAGGAAAACGTCATCTGCGAGCTGCTGGGCGAGATGGACGGCGCGCGCGTGCAGCATCTCTATGATACGCGCGCCTTCGACGTGTTTGTCAACACCAGCAAAAAGGAGGGCGTGCCCGTCTCCATCATGGAAGCCATGCGGCACGGCATCCCGGTGATCGCCCCGCGCGTGGGCGGCATCCCCGAGCTGGTTACGCCGGACGTGGGCTTTCTCTACGACCCCGAGCGGGGCGAGGAGGGCGTTTTGGAGGCGCTCGGCCGCCTGGCGGCCCTGCCGCGGGAGAAGGCCGAGGCCATGCGCCGGGCGGCCAAGCGCCGCTGGGACGAGGGCTATTGCAGCGAGGCGCTGCTGCCCAGGCTCTTTCCCGCACAGACCTGACGCGCATCGAAAGACCTGCTAACAAAAGTCAAGTAGAAATTTCAGATTTGGGGGGAGCGGCAAAAAGACAACACAAAATCAAGC
>CALVKX010000279.1 GCA_944333375.1 uncultured Eubacteriales bacterium | reverse complement strand
GACCTGGGCGGCGGCAAGGAGCTGCGCGTCATCGCCGATCCCTACGACAGCATGGACGTTGAGGCCGGCAAGCAGGTCTCCCTCACGGTCCGCGAGTTTCTGGTCTATGACGAGCAGGGCCCCGGCAACGACTTCCGCAAGATCCTCACCTGATGTCCCCTGGGCCGCCCGGCCCGGCTTTGCGGCACGCGCGGGACCCGCGCGTGCCGCTTTTTTGGTAAAACCGCGCACACGCAGGAGAACCGCTCCTTCATGCCGAAACAATACTTTTTGAAAGCGTTTGACTGAACATTCTCAGAAAGGCCGTGCAAGCAGATGATCCGACGTACCGCCTGCCTGATCGCCCGGGGCGGCGATCCCTACCGCAACCTGGCCATTGAGAAGCATCTCATGGACACGCTTCCGGAGGATACGGCCATTCTTTACCTTTGGCAGAACGATCAGTGCATCTCCATCGGCCGCTGTCAAAATCCGCTGTATGAATGTCGCGTGGACCCTTTCCTGAGCGCGGGAGGCCATATCGCCCGGCGCCTGAGCGGCGGGGGCGCGGTCTATCAGGACCGGGGCGGGCTGAGCTTTACTTTCATTCTTCCAAAAACGGCCTTTGATATCGGCCGTCAGCTCAGCGTGCTGGGAATGGCGGTGGGCGCCTTCGGCATCCAGTGCCAGGCCATGGGCCGGGGCGACCTGTATGCCCAGGGCCGCCGCTTCAGCGCCAACGCCTATTTCAAGGCCGGCTCGGCGGCCATGCACCACGGGACCATCCTGGTCTCCAGCGATCTGGAGCGCATGCAGCAGTTCCTCACCTCCGGGGGCGATTCGCTCGCCACTCAGGGATTTTCGGACCTCGCCGCGCATACCCTCAACGTAAGCTCCCTCAACCCCGCCGCCACCGTCGATGCGCTCCAGCAGGCCCTCTGCTGGTCCTTCGCGCGGGCCTTCGGCGCGCAGCCGGCCTGGCTGGATGAGCGCATCCTGGACGGGCACTCCATCTCCGCCCTTACCGCCCAGTTCTCCGACCCCAAGTGGATCTACCCGGAGGCGGTGGCCTATACCTTCAGCGTTTCAGAACGCCTGCCCTGGGGTCAGGTGACGGTCAAGCTCAAGGTGGACGGCGGTATCATCCGAGCCGCCCGCGTCTTTACCGACGCCATGGAAGCTCCGCTCTTTACCCTCATTGAGCAGGCCCTCGTCGGCTCTCCCTATCTTATCAGCGCCATTTCCAGCCGAATGGACCAGAAGCTGGGGCTTCTGACCGATCCGCGCCTGATCCAACTCGCCGGGGACGTCACCAACCTCATCTGCGGCCGCATCCGTTCCCTGGACCGCCAGGGCTGAGGTTCGCCGCTGGGAAGACTTGTCGTACATCGCCCTCCCCGCACCTGCACACAATAGGCGCGAGGAGGCGAACAGCATTGAAAAAGACCTGGACCCTTGTGGTGATCTCCCTGCTCGGCCTGGCGCTGTTCTCCGCTTGCGCCAGCAATGCCGATACCCTGCCCAGCCCCGCTCCCAGCGCCAGCGTGACGCCCTCGATGACGCCGCAGGCCTCGCAGGCGCCGACGGCCAGCGCCATGCCCGCCGCAACGCCTGAGCCGGCCGGCGTCAACACCGTGGAAGACGCCAAGCGTCTGAGCGACGACGTGAGCGAAGAAGTGGAGAAGCTCAGCGAGCTTAAGGGCGCGGAGGCCGTCGTAGCCGGCAACATCGCGCTGGTGGGCATCACGTATGATGCCCAGTATCAGGGCGGCTTAACCGACAGGCTGACGGAAATGGTGAAATCCCGCGTGGAGGCGATGGACAAGACCATCACCGCCGTGCACGTGACCGATGACGAAGCCATGGTCAAAAAGATCGGTCAGTTGCGAGAGAGCCTCAACAACGGGCAAATCACCTTTGAGGAGCTTCAGACGCAGGTGCTCGACCTCGGAAGCACGCTCACCGGCGGCGGTGACGCGATGATCTCCCAGCCACAGACCAACACCGACGCGTAATGCACGCCGCAAGAGAAAGACCGCCGGGCAGCCGATGGGCGCCGTGGCGGTCTTTTCCTTGTCGGACGGGCGCTCAGCCGTTGCCTTCGCCGGGCCCGCAGATGTAAATGATATGTCCGTCGTGCGAATGGACCATGACCTCGTAGGCGTCCAGCGCATTGACGGGGTTATCCAGGTCAAACTGCCAGTAGGGGCCCTCGAAATAGTCGCTCTCCGCGCGGTAGCCGTAGGAGACCCTGAAGCGCAGGAGCTGCCCTTCCGTCTGGCCATATTTGCCCATCACGGCATCCAGCGCCAGCCGCAGAGCATCCGCCGCGGCCATGTCTCCCGCGCCCGCGCCCGTGAAGCTCGACTGCCCCGCCCTGGCTTTGTCCGAAGCCGCGAAGTTCAGGCTGCTTCCCCCCATCTCGCGGCTGGGGACGGTGAGGACCGTGCCGTACTCACCGTTGAGCTCCGGCTGCATGTCCAGGGGATGCGCCTTTGCCTCCACGGTGATCCAGCCTGTTTTCTCTCCTTCTTCGGACTGGTAGCGGATCTGTGCCATCCGATAGTCCTCCGTCCACGCCTGCGACCATGCCAGGCTTTCATCCGCTCCGTCCAGCGTGCGCAAAACGGTATATTCCGTCCCCGCCGGAATCTGCGTTACCTTGTCCAGCTGTGCCGGGACGATCTCCGTGCTCTCAAAAAAGACGTTGGTTTCCGAGGCCGTCACCTCCGCTGTGGCCGGATATGCCGATACCGTGAGCAGCACGGTCAGCAAAAGGGCGATGCTTCGTTTCATCTTCTGTACCTCCTCGCTTGGATTGGGCGGCGAGCCGCCCCTGTGAATAAAACGAAGCTCCCGGAGGGAATTCTTCCCGTCCGGGAGCCATCGGTCCGCCACAGATGTAACAACCGTAAAGAAGCGCGGGCAGCAAAGGCTCCCGCGCCCGACCAATTCGTTCAGCAGCCGAAAATTTCCCTT
>CALVKX010000278.1 GCA_944333375.1 uncultured Eubacteriales bacterium | reverse complement strand
TTTCCCCGGCCGCGCCGCAGGCGCAGGGGAAACGTGTCCTGGCGGAAAAGATCGCCGCAGGCGAGCTTTTTCGACACACTGAGGCGGCTTTCGCCGCCCTTACGGGTTTTCGATGGCCTCCAGCGCCCGGCGCACGCCCTCGTCTGCGCCGCCGTAGAGCAGCACGAAGCGCAGGCCAAAGCGCGTACACAGGCCGTAGCGCGACTCGTCCACGCGGCCGCTGAGATAGTCGGCGCGGTTGCTCTCGTCAAAGTAGACCAGCACTTCCTCCTGTCCGTCCAGCAAAAGCCGGTCCCAGGCCGCGGCCTCATAGATGGGCACCTCGCGCCCGCCCTCAAGCGGGCTAAGCTCGCAGGCGTAGCCCAGGCCCTCGAAATAGTCCAGGAGCTTCCCATACAGCGCCTCCCGCGGGGGATTGGAGGCGCAGGCGCACAGGAGCGTCAGACAGGCGGCCAGCAGGCAGGCCAGCGCCTTTTGTTTTGCGTCTTTCACGGCCTTGTTCCCCTTTCTCCCACACTTTGCGTTTCGCGGGGGTCTGTGCTACAATAAGTCTATCCGTTTTCAGGAGGCGATTTCCATGCGTTGCGGCTGCCCTCACTGCGAGGCGTACATGGTTCAGTCCGAGGCCGGCAGCATGGCCTGCGTGTGTCCCTCGTGCGGCTACCGCTGCAATGCCTGCCTGGGCACCGGCACCGTCCTCTCCCGGGAAAGCCTGGAGGCCATCCGGGACACGGACTGGTTCACCCCGCGCTTTGACAGTCCGACCGGCGACGGGGACGACGCCTGACGCGTTTTACAGCACGCCGAGATGTTCCATGAGGATCTTTGCGCCGATGAGGATCAAAACGGCACCGCCCGCGATCTCGGCCTTCTTCTCAAAGCGGGTGCCGAAGCGGTTGCCGATGGCCACGCCCGCAAAGGACAGCGCAAAGGTGATGCCGCCGATGGTCAAAACAGCCGGCACGATGCTCACCTGCAAAAACGCAAACGTGATGCCCACGGCCAGGGCGTCGATGCTGGTAGCGACCGCCAGCATGAGCAGTTCCCTGAGGTCCAGGCGCTCCTGCGCCGGACAAGGGGCGGTTTCCTGGCTCTCGTGAAGGGCGTCCCAGATCATCTTGCCGCCGATATAGGCAAGCAGCGCAAAGGCGATCCAGTGATCCACGGAGGTGATGTAGCGGGCAAACTGCGTGCCCAGAAACCATCCCGCCAGCGGCATCAGCGCCTGAAACGCCCCGAAAAACAGCGAAATCACCGCCGCGTGAGCATAGTTGATGCGGCGCATGGCCAGTCCCTTGCACAGCGCGACCGCAAACGCGTCCATCGACAGGCCAACGGCGATAAGCACCAGTTCCATCCGGCAAGCAACTCCCCGTTCCTTCCGCCACGCGGGAAGGCGTATAAGGATTTTATTCTAGCTTATCAGCCCTGGAATGTCAACATGACACGTTGTGTTTTCACGCCGGATATGATACGATGATTCATCAAGGAGGGCATTGTCAATGAATATCCATGAATCCGCCGAGGACTATCTGGAAACCATCCTCATGCTCTGCGAGGAGCACGGCTCCGCCCGTTCGGTGGACATCGCCGCGCACCTGGGCGTAACCAAGCCGTCGGTGAGCTTCGCCATGAAGCGCCTGCGGGAAAACGGGTACATCCTCATGGGCGACGACAGCCGCATCACGCTCACACCGCAGGGCGAGGCCATCGCGCGCCGCATCTGGGAGCGTCACAACCTGCTTTCCACCTTTCTCGTCCGCCTGGGCGTAAGCGAAGCGGTAGCCCGGGCCGACGCCTGCAAAATCGAGCATGACCTGAGCGATGAAACCTTTGAGGCCATCCGCCGCCATGCGCAGCGCGGCTGAGGGCGCGCCGCGCCGCCTGCGTTCGCTCACGCCGCTGAGCCTGCTGGCGCGGTTTGCCTCCATGGCGGCGCTCGGGCTGATGATTCTCCTTGCCCCCGCCTTCACGCAGCGCTGGCTGAGGGTGCTGCTCACCGCGGCGCTGCTTGTCAACGGCCTGGCCGCCCTCTCCGTGTCCGTCTTTGAGCGGCGCCAGGCGCATCCGCACGCGCTGCTCTCGGGCATCGTTTCGCTGGGGGCGGGGCTGGCCGCGGCCTTTTTTCCGGGGCTGCTGCTCAGAAGCGTGACGCTGGCCGTGGGCATATGGTCGTTGCTGGTGTGCGCGGCCCAGCTTGGGTACGTGGTGCAGCTGTGCGTGATCGGCGAGCGCGGAAAGGTGAAGTTCTCCCTGCTTGCGGCTGTCTCGCTGCTCACGGGCATAAGCCTTCTGCACAGCTACTCCGCGGGGCGGACGGTGCGCTGGCTGGCCGGGCTTTACCTGCTGGTCTACGCGCTGTGGCAGCTGATGGACCTGCTGGGCGTGCTCATCAACCGCAACGTCGAAAGCAGCCGGCTCCTCAGCCGCCTGCGGGTGCATCCGCCCGTGGTCCTGACGGCCATGCTGCCCTCGGTGGTGCTCAGGCGGCTGAGCGCTCAGTATGCGACCCTCACGCGGGACGTGGTGGTGCCCAAGCCGGCGCCGGCTCGCCGCAACTGGCCCGAAGCGCTGGAGGTCGTCTTTCATCTGGGGAAAAACGTGGCCTTCGGCTTTGGGCACGTGGTGGTGAGCCTGCGGGGAAAGACCTATTCCTACGGCTGCTACGACGAAAGCAGCAACCGGCTTTTTGGCGCGCTGTCCGACGGGGTGATTCTGCTCTGTCCCACCGAGGGCTATATCCCCTACTGCCAGCGCATCGAACACAAGCTGCTCATCGGTTTTACCCTGGGGCTGGAGACGGAAGCGGCCGACGCGCTGGAGCGCGGCGTGCGCGAGCGTCTGGAGCGCGACTGCGAGCCCTGGACCCCCGAAGGGCGGCCGGAGTACGGGTTTGACGCCCGGTTTTACAACGTCAAAAAAGGCGTCTTTCGCCTCTACAACGTCTTTCGCACCAACTGTG
>CALVKX010000277.1 GCA_944333375.1 uncultured Eubacteriales bacterium | reverse complement strand
TGCACGGTGCGGGGCTCGGTGCCCTCCGGCAGTACGATGTGCTTTACGTCAGCCCGGGCCTTGGCTTTGATTTTCTCGATGGCGGACATGTTCTTTTCCTCCCTGATGTGCTAAAATACAAAGGGTGTATCTGTTTTTAACCCTTACAGTATACAACTTTTTCTTTTTAAATGGAAGGGGGAGAGCCCAAAAAAGCGCGCTTTGCGCCGGGCGCCGGCATGGAGACAGCCGTAGGCATCATCTGTGAATACGACCCCTTCCACCGGGGGCACAAACGGCATTTTGAACTCATCCGATCCCGTCTGCCCGACGCGCGGATTGTATGCGTGATGAGCGGCCCGTTCACGCAGCGCGGCATGCCCGCCCTGCACGCCCCCGCCGTGCGCGCCCGGGCCGCGCTGGAGGCCGGGGCGGACCTGGTGCTGGAGCTGCCCTGCGCCTTTTGCGTGCGGGACGCCGATCACTTCGCGTTGGGCGGGGTGAGCCTCCTGACCCGTCTCGGCTTTGTCACGCACCTCTCCTTCGGCGCGGAGGACGGCCTTGATGCCCTTTTGCCCGCTGCGGCGCTGCTGGATGCCCCCACGCCCACTTTTCAGGCCGCGCTCAAAGCCGCGCTGGACCGCGGCGCCAGCTTCGCCGCCGCGCAGGGCGAGGCGCTCTCCGCCTGCCTCCCGTCCCCGCGCCCCGCGCCCTGGGAAAAGCCCAACAACATTCTGGCCCTTTGCTACCTGCGTGCCCTCCGCCGCCTGCAAAGCCCGCTCGTCCCCCTCCCGGTCCCGCGCGAGGGCGATTATCACGCTCCCGTGCTGGAGGGGCAGCGCTGGCCCTCCGCCACGGCGGTGCGCGCCGCCTTCCTGCGCGGCGATCTGGCGTCCGCCCGGGACGCCTGCGGCTACGAGCTGCCCGCCGCGCCCGTGTGCCGCCCGGGCGCGCTGGATTCCGTGCTCCTCTACAAGCTGCGCACGCAGAGCGCACAGGCGCTTTCGGAGCTGCCCGACTGCTCGGAGGGGCTGGAAAACCGCCTCAGGGCCTGTGCGGCCCGGGCCGCGACGCGCCATGAGCTGCTCTCCCTGCTCAAGACCCGCCGCTACCCCTACGCCCGCCTGAGCCGCCTGTGCTGCCATGCGCTGCTGGACATAACCTCCGCCTTTCTCAGCGCCCATCCCCGGCCCACCTACGCGCGCATGCTGGGTCTCAGGCGCGGGGCGCTGAACGGAGAGCTCCGCCAAAGCGCCCTTCCCCTGCCCGCCCGCGCCGCCGACCTGAACCCGGATGACCCGCTGGCGGCGCTGGACCTGCGCGCCTATGACCTGTGGGCGCTGGGTGCGGGGCTTTCGCAGGGGATGCTGCAAAGGCAGAAGGTATGCGCCCTGTGACGGGCGCTTGCACATTCCCAAAGCTGTGCTACAATAGGGAACGTTCCGATTTTTATCCATGAGGAGATCTGCCATGCGAACGCTGCTTCCCTTTCTCAAACCCTACCGCAAGGAGTGCGTGCTCGCCCCGCTGTTCAAGCTGTTGGAAGCGGTGCTGGAGCTGTTTGTGCCCCTCATCATGGCGGCGATCATCGATAACGGCATCCAGGCGCGCGACACGGGCTATGTGCTGCGCATGGGCCTTGGGCTGGTGGGGCTGGGCCTGCTGGGGTTTGTGAGCTCCGTCACCGCCCAGTTCTTCGCCGCCAAGGCGGCGGTGGGCTTTACCGCCAAGCTCAAAAGCGCGCTCTTTCGCCACATCCAGGGGCTGTCCTATACCGAGCTGGATACGCTGGGCACGCCCACGCTCATCAACCGCATGACCACCGACATGAACCAGGTGCAGACGGGCGTGAACATGACGCTTCGCCTGCTGCTTCGCTCGCCCTTTGTGGTGATCGGCGCGATGGTGATGGCCTTCACCGTGGACGTAAAAACGGCGCTGATCTTCCTGGCCCTCATCCCGCTGCTTGCGCTGGCGGTGACGGGCATCATGCGCCTGACGCTGCCCGGCCACCGCAAGGTACAGGGCCAGCTGGACCGGGTGCTCATCCATACCCGCGAAAACCTGACCGGCGTGCGCGTGCTGCGCGCCTTTGGCAAGCAGGAGAGCGAGCAGGCGGCCTTCGACGGGGACAACCAGCTCCTTTGCCGCATGCAGCGCCGCGTGGGCGCCCTGTCGGCGCTGATGAACCCGCTGACCTATGTGCTGGTCAACGGCGCGCTGGCGGCGCTTTTGTGGAGCGGCGCGATGGAGGTGCAGGCCGGACTGCTCACGCAGGGCGCGGTGGTGGCGCTGGTCAACTACCTTTCGCAGATTCTGGTGGAGCTGGTCAAGTTCGCAAACCTGATCGTGACCATCACCAAATCCATCGCCTGCGCGGGCCGCATCGAAAGCGTGCTCCAGACCCGGCCCTCCATGCCCATGCCCGCCTCCCCCGCCGCGGCCCAAACCGATGCGGACACCTGCGTGCGCTTTGAGGATGTTTCGGCGCGGTATCAGGGCGCGGGCGCGGATTCGCTTACGCACATCAGCTTTTCCGCGGGACACGGGCAGACCGTGGGCGTCATCGGCGGCACGGGCTCGGGCAAAACGACGCTGGTCAACCTCATCCCACGCTTCTACGACGTTTCGGCCGGCCGCGTGCTGGTGGACGGCGTGGACGTGCGGGAGCAGGACGCGGACGCCCTGCGCCGGAAAATCGCCGTGGTGCCGCAAAAGGCGGTGCTGTTTCAGGGCACCATCCGCGACAACCTGCGCTGGGGCGATCTCTCCGCCAAGGACGAGGAACTGTGGCGCGCGCTGGAGGCCGCGCAGGCGGCCGAGGTGGTGCGCGGCAAGCCCGGTGGGCTGGATGAGATGGTGGAGCAGGGCGGGCGCAACCTGTCCGGCGGACAGCGCCAGCGTCTGACCATCGCCCGCGCGCTGGTCAGGCGGCCCGAAATTCTCATCCTGGACGACAGCGCCTCGGCGCTGGACTACGCCACCGAC
>CALVKX010000276.1 GCA_944333375.1 uncultured Eubacteriales bacterium | reverse complement strand
TGCAGGAAGCCGATGCCGATGACGCACTCGCCGATGCCGACCTTCTTGGAGGGGCCGGAGCCCGACTTGGTGTACTGGGCGATGTTCTTGTCCAGCTCCACGAAGTACTCCATGGCCTCGTCATGACCCTTCATCTGGACCATGGTGTTGATGACCAGCTTGGCGGTGCCGGCGGTGTTGGGGTTGGACATCCAGATCAGGCCCTTGTATTCGGGCTTGAGCAGGTCGTCCCAGTCCTTGGGCTCTTCCAGGCCCAGGCGCTCCAGCTCCTCGGTGTTGCACATGAAGCCCAGGATGCCCTTGTAGATGCCGTACCAGCAGCCGTCCTTGTCGCGGTACATGTCGCCCAGCAGGTGGCTGGCGTTGACGGCCTCGTAGGGCTCAAGCAGGCCCTTGGCGACGGACTCGTTGTAGGGATCGGTCGTGCCGCCGAACCACACGTCCGCGCTAGGATTGCCGTTCTCTTCCTCGATCTTGGCGGCAACCTCGCCCGTGGAGAGGCGCTGGCGGTTGACGGTGATGCCGTAGAGCTCCTGGAACTTGTCGCAGGCGGCGTTGAGGTAGGCTTCCTCGCAGCTTCCGTAGACGGTCAGCTCGCCTTCGGCCTTGGCCGCATCAATGAGCGCCTGATCGATTCCCTCCGCGGAAGCCACGCTGCACAGGCCAAGAGCCATCGCAGCAACGAGAAGCAGCGCCAACAGTTTCTTCATGAGAACCACATCCTTTCACGGGATTTATCCCGGATATTGATTGTCGATAGCGCCTGTTTCCGATGCCCCTATGATAGCACTCCAAAGGCCGCATTGTCAAGCCGTCAGCAAGCGCTCCCCCGAAGAAGTGGCGATTGTTTCCATAATCCGCTTTTTCTCTTTTGCTTTGCTCCGGGGCTTTCCTGTGGTATAATGGAGCAAAAGAAAACAGACCGCCCAGGCGCGGAGACCGCCGGGCGTTGGGAGGAAACGCTTATGTGGAAAGCGGTGGACGATCTTTTGGCATGCGGCGTCACCGAGGGGCTGTTCCCAGGCTGCGCCATGGCGGCCGGGCAGGGGACGCGCGTTTTATTTACCAGCGTGCATGGCACGCTTACCCAGGGGGACGGGCGCTGTGTAACGCATACCACGCGCTATGACGTTGGCGCGCTCACCCGCGTGATGGCGACGGTGCCGCTGGTGCTCTATGCCCTGGAGCGCGGACTGGTCAGCCTGGACGACCGGCTGGACCGCTGGCTGGAAGAAGTTCCGCAGGACAAGCGAGAAATCACGCTTCTCCACCTTCTGACCCATACCTCCGGCCTGAGCCCGTCGTTTCTGCTCGCGCAGGAGGCGGAAAACGACCGCGACGCCCTGGGGGCGCTCATGCGCCACCCGCTTTCGGGCAGCGTGGGCGGCAAGGTGCGCGATTCGGCCATGGGCTTTATCCTGCTGGGGCTGATTCTGGAGCGGGTGTTCGCCATGCCGCTGGATGAGGCGGTCAAGCGCTTTGTGACCGCGTCCCTGCGCATGCCCGGCACGGGCTACCTCCCCGCGGGCGACGACGTGGCCCCCGCCGAAGGCGAGAGCGAGGGTGAGGGCTGGCAGGCGGGCCAGCCGCAGGACGGCAACGCCCGCTTCCTGCACGGCGTGGCCGGCCACGCGGGGCTGTTTACGGACCTGGAGGACATCATCCGCTTCGCCTCCATGCTGGCCGGAGACGGCCGGAACGAGGAGGGCGTGGTCTTTTCCTATCGCTCCGTCCACCTGGCCACCACCGAGCGCACGCGCGGGCTCAACGAGGCGCGGGGCTACGGCTTTCGCATCACCAAGCGCTCGGACCCGTTTCTGGGGCACCTGTGGCCCAGCGACGGCTACGGCCTGACGGACCCGGCCAGCGGGTCGCTCATCGCCGTGAGCCCCGACGACGGCTTCTTCGTCTCCCTGCTCCTCAACAGCCACGGCACGCCCAGCGCCCGCCTCGATCTGGCGCGCATGCACAAGCTTCTGCTCAACGCCGCCTACGCCGCTTTCCAGCACGACGAGGAGTGACCGGCGAGTCTCCACAGGATTTTGGACAGATTGAAGGGGACGTTCCACGGAGCGCCCCCCTCTTTTTTGATTGTATTCAGCCGTTTCCGCCCGATTCATAATCAAACAGCACGACCTCCCCGGTGCAGGCATCCACGAACGCGCCGCCGCTGATGTGCGTATCTCCAACGTCCACCTCCAGAGCGAACTCCCACATCCGCCGACCCGCGTTGTCCTCCACCAGCCGCGCGCCCACCTCGTCAAAATCCTCCGCCGTACCCAACGCGGCCGCCTCGGCTTCGGTGAGACCCAGCTCCTCCTGCGCGGCGGAGCGCATGATCTCCTTGGCCTCGGCCAGGCTGATCTCGCCCGTTCCGGGTTCAACTTCGCGCACGTCCATCCATACGCTGGCGTCCTCGTTCACCGGCGCGGGCACGGTCTGCGCGGGGCCGGGATTTTCCCGGGCCAGCTCCAGCGCCTCCTCCCGCCCATCTTTCAGGGCGTAGAGCAGCTGCTCCTGCCCGTAGGCGGGGGCGGTCAGATCTTCGCCGCGCCACAGCGCGGGATCAAGGCCGTCGTGGCTCCATGAGGCGGTCATGCCGCCCTGTGCCTTTTCCACCGTATACTCGCCTGCGCGCTCCGGGTCGATGTTCGCCAGGGCGCGGAAGGTCACGCGCCAGCCGCCGTCCGTTTCCAGATACTCCGCATGAAACATGCCCATGGTTTCCGCCGTCAGCCCATAGGCGTCCATCACGGCCTGCCGGGCCTGGTATTTTGCCTCCGCCTCCGGCGTGCGGGTCAGGGCATACACCGCCAGCGCCGAAACCGCCGCCAGCGTCAGCACAACCGCCAGAATCAGCCCTGCGGACAAACGTTTCCTCATTTTGGGTTCTCCTTTCGTCCGGGCAAGCACCGCGCCGCGGTCCCGCGGCCGCCAGCGCAGGCCGGAAAGCTCGCGGTCCACGATTTCCTT
>CALVKX010000275.1 GCA_944333375.1 uncultured Eubacteriales bacterium | reverse complement strand
AGTACAACTGCCGCTTTGGGGACCCCGAGACGCAGGCGGTGCTGCCGCTCATGGAAAGCGACCTGTTTGCCGCCATGCGGGCCACCACCGAGGGCACGCTTGCGCAGGCGGACGTGCGTTTCCGCGACGGCGCGAGCTGCTGCGTGGTGCTCGCCAGCGGCGGCTATCCCGAAAAGTACGAAACCGGCAAGCCCATCGCGGGGCTTGCGGAGGCGGAGAAAACCGCCCGCGTCTATCACGCGGGCACCAGGGCGCTGGAGGACGGCACGCTGGTCACCTCCGGCGGGCGCGTGCTGGGCGTGACCGCCGTGGCGGACGACCTGCCTGCGGCCATCCGGCTCGCCTACGAGGCCGCGGACCGCATCCGCTTTGACGGCCTGCACCGCCGCGAGGACATCGGCGCGCGCGCCCTCAGGGCGCTCGGCTGACACGCAAAGGAGAATGAACATGGCAGTTTACCGCGTATATGTGGAAAAATCGCCCGAATACGCCGTGGAGGCGCAGGGCCTTTTGAAGGAGATAAGGCACATTCTGCTCATCAAAAGCGTCACGGGCGTGCGCGTGCTGGGCCGCTACGACGTGGAAGGCATTGAGCGGGCGCTGTTTGAGCGCTGCATGCCGGTGGTCTTTTCCGAGCCGCCCGTGGACGTGACTTACGAGCGCCTGCCCGAAGGCGCGGACGCGGTGATCGCCGTTGAATACCTGCCGGGGCAGTTCGACGCGCGCGCGGCGAGCTGCGAGGAGTGCATCCAGCTGGTCAGCCAGGGCGAGCGGCCCACCGTGCGCACGGCGCGCGTGTATCTCTTCACCGGCACGCCCACGACCGAGGAGCTGGACCGCATCCGCCGCCACCTCATCAACCCCGTGGAGAGCCGCGAGGCCGACCTGGCCGAGAAGGAGACGCTGCGCCAGCAGTACGACGCGCCTGAAACCGTCGAAACGCTGGAGGGCTTCAATGCGCTGGACGGCGAGGAAATTGCCGCCTTTGTGCAAAAGTACGGCCTGGCCATGGACCGCGAAGACCTGGCGTTCTGTCAGGCGTATTTCCGCAGCGAGCAGCGCGATCCCACCATCACCGAGATTCGCATGATCGACACCTACTGGAGCGACCATTGCCGCCACACGACCTTTTTGACCACGCTGGACGACGTGAAGATCGAAAAGCCCGCGGTGGAAGCCGCCTTCAGGCGCTATCTGGCGCTGCGGCAGGCGGTGTACGCGGGCCGCGAGGGCGGTCCCAAGCCCATGAACCTCATGGACGTGGCCACCATCGGCGCAAAGGCCCTCAAGGCGCAGGGGAAGCTAAGCAACCTGGACGAGAGCGAGGAGATCAACGCCTGCTCCATCAAGATCGACGTGGACGTGGCCGGGCGCAAGGAGCCGTGGCTGCTCATGTTCAAAAACGAGACGCACAACCACCCCACCGAGATTGAGCCCTTCGGCGGCGCGGCCACCTGTATCGGCGGCGCCATCCGCGACCCGCTGTCGGGGCGCACCTACGTCTATCAGGCCATGCGCGTGACCGGCGCGGCGGACCCGCTGGTGCCCGTGGCCGACACCATGCCGGGCAAGCTCCCCCAGCGAAAGCTCGTCACCACCGCCGCGCAGGGCTACAGCGCCTATGGCAACCAGATCGGTCTGGCGACCGGGCTGGTGGACGAGATGTACCATCCCGGCTATGCGGCCAAGCGCCTGGAGATCGGCGCGGTGGTGGGCGCGGCCCCGGAGCGCAACGTGCGCCGCGAGCAGCCCCAGCCCGGCGATGTGATTATCCTTTTGGGCGGGCGCACCGGCCGAGACGGCTGCGGCGGCGCGACGGGCAGTTCCAAGGTGCACAAGGTGGAGAGTCTGGAAACCTGCGGCGCCGAGGTGCAAAAGGGCAACCCCGTGGTGGAGCGCAAGCTCCAGCGGCTTTTCCGGCAGCGCAGGGTGACGCGGCTGATTAAGCGCTGCAACGACTTCGGCGCGGGCGGCGTGAGCGTGGCCATCGGCGAGCTGGCCGACGGGCTCAGCATCGACCTCGACCGCGTGCCCCGCAAGTACGAGGGCTTGGACGGCACGGAGCTGGCCATCTCCGAGAGCCAGGAGCGCATGGCGGTGGTGGTCGCGGCGGAGGACGCCGAGACCTTCATCGGCTACGCCAACGCCGAAAACCTCGAAGCCACCGTGGTGGCCGAGGTCACGGAGGAGCCGCGCCTCAGGATGACGTGGAAGGGCCACACCATCGTGGACATCAGCCGCGAGTTCCTCAGTTCCAACGGCGCGGAGAAGCACGCCCGCGCGCTGGTCACGGACGCGAAGGTGGCCCCGGTGACGTTCGCGGGCGAAACCTTCCCTGAAAAGCTACAGAACATGGCCGGGGATCTGAACATCTGCTGCAAGAAGGGCCTGAGCGAGCGGTTTGACTCCACCATCGGCGCGGGCACGGTGCTCATGCCCTTCGGCGGCCGCTACCAGATGACCCCCATCCAGACCATGGTGGCCAAGCTCCCCGTGACCGAGGGCGAAACCACCACCGTCAGCGGCATGAGCTACGGCTTCCATCCGCAGGTGATGGCGCAGAGCCCCTACGAGGGCGCGTACCTGAGCGTGGTGGAAAGCCTGATGAAGCTGGGCGCGGCGGGCTTTGACACCCGCAAAGCGTACCTGACCTTCCAAGAGTATTTCGAGCGCATGACCGGCGACCCGGCGCGCTGGGGCAAGCCGCTGGCGGCGCTGCTGGGCGCGCTGGACGCGCAGATGGACTTCGGCGTGGCGGCCATCGGCGGCAAGGACTCCATGAGCGGTACCTTTGAAAACCTCGACGTGCCGCCCACGCTGGTGAGCTTCGCCATCGCGCCGGGCGTGAGCGGCGAGGTCATCTCGCCCGAGTTCAAGGCCGCGGGGCACACGCTGTGCCTGCTGCGCGCCCGCGCCTTTGACGCCGCGGGCGTGAGGCGCAATCTGGACGCGCTCTACGAGGCGATCCGCGCGGGCAAGGTGCTCTCG
>CALVKX010000274.1 GCA_944333375.1 uncultured Eubacteriales bacterium | reverse complement strand
CTGGCGCTGTGCCTCGGCATGGTCACCATGGCGACCGCTGAAACCACCAAGTATAAGATCGGCGTGCTCGTGCCCGCCGTGACCCACGGCTGGGTGGGCGGCATCACCTACAACGCCGAGCAGTACTGCAAGGAGCTGGAGGCCGCCGGCACCATCGAGTACAAGCTCCTCACCTCCAGCAACGCCGAGGAGATGACCGCCCAGTTTGACGAAGTCATCCTCTGGGGCGCCCAGGCCATCGTCGTTGCTCCCCAGTGGACCGGCATGGAAGTGGCCGCCCAGAACGCCATCGACCAGGGCATCACCGTCGTGGCCTTCGATATGGACATCCCCGCCGAGGGCATCTACAAGGTGACCGGCGACAACGAGAGCATGGGCGTTGCCAGCGCGAACTACATCGTTGAGAAGATCGGCACCACCGGCACCGTCGTGGCGCTGCCCGTGCCCACCTCCGGCTCCGTGTCCGAGCTGCGCATGAAGGGCTTCACCGACACCATGGCCCAGATCGCTCCCGACGTGGAGATCATCGAGTACGCCACCGCCTTCACCCGTGAGGACGGCCTGAAGGACATGGCGGACATCCTGACCGCCAACCCCGAAATCGACGCCGTCTATAGCCTGGACGACGAGACCTCCATCGGCGCCCTGCAGGCCATCGCTGACGCCGGCCGCACCGACATCAAGGCCATCACCGGCGGCGGCGGATGCCAGGAGTACTTCAACATCATCAAGGAAAGGGCCGACGAGATCCATGCCTGCTCCGCGCTCTACAGCCCCCTGATGATTAAGGACTGCCTCGACGTGGCCCTGAGCGTGCTGGGCGGCGAGACCGTTGACGCCGTGAAGGTCATCCCCTCCCAGATCGTGGACGCCACCAACGTGGACGAGTACATCGATCCCAGCAACACCATCTATTGATTTCCCTCTCTTTCAAAAGGGGCCGTGGCCGGTGCCATGGCCCTTTTCCCCGGTTATAAGAGGATTTTGAGAACGGATGTGAACAAATGAACCTCTCCATGCGTGGGATCGTGAAATCCTTCGGCGCGAACGACGTGTTGAAATCCGTCGATTTTTCGCTTCGCGGCGGGGAAATCTGCGCGCTGCTGGGCGAGAACGGCGCGGGCAAAAGCACGCTGATGAACATTCTGGGCGGCGTGCTCCGGCCCGACGCAGGGCAGATTTTGCTGGACGACAAGCCGCAGACTTTCCAAAACCCCGGTCAGTCGCTGGACGCGGGCATCGCCTTCATCCATCAGGAACTGAACCTCATCAACGACCTCCCGATCTATGAGAACATGTTCATCGGCCGGGAGCTGAAAAAGAAAAACGGCTTTCTGGACCATCCGCGCATGATCGCGGAAACCCGGAAGGTATTTGAGCGCATGGCGCTTAGCCTGGACCCCCGCGCCATGGTGCGCGACCTGGACGCCTCCTACAAGCAGATCGTGGAGATTTCCCGCGCGCTTCTGATGAACGCCCAGATCATCATCATGGACGAACCCACAACCTCGCTGACCGACCCGGAGATCGAGCACGTATTTGAGATCCTGCGCACGCTGAAGCAGCAGAACGTGGGCATCGTCTTTATCTCCCACAAGCTGCGCGAGGTCATGGAGATCTGCGACCGCTACACGGTGTTGCGCGACGGCGTAATGGTGTCGGAAGGCTACGTCAAAGACGTGACCACCGATAGGCTTGCCCGCGACATGGTGGGCCATGAGGTGCGCAACGAGCCCCTGAACCGCAGCGCAAAGCTCGGGGACGAGGTGCTCCGCCTGGAGGATCTGACCCAGGAGCCGCACTACCGCCACATCAGCCTGAGCGTGCGCGCGGGCGAGGTGCTGGGCGTCACGGGCCTTCTGGGCGACGGCCGCAGCGAGATCTTCCGCACCGTCTTTGGCGATGCGGGAAAGTATCAGGGGAGCATCATCGTGGGCGGCAAGTCCGTGCAGATGCATTCCACCCAGCAGGCGCTGGCGCTGGGCATCGGCTATGTGCCGCGCAACCGCAAGGAAAACGGCATCATCAAGGACATGAACATCCTGGAAAACGGCTCCATCGTCACCTGGCCCCGGCTGGCGCGCCGCGGCCTGATCGACAGAAAGGCGCAGCGCGAGGAATTTGACCGCCAGCGCCGGGAATTGCATATCAAGATGGAAAAGCCCGAGGACCCCATCACAAGCCTCTCCGGCGGCAACCAGCAGAAGGTGGTGCTGGCCAAGTGGCTCAGCGCCAACCCTGCGCTTTTGATTCTGGACAACCCCACGCAGGGCGTGGACGTGGGCGCGAAGGAGGAGATCTACGACATCATCCTGCGCCTGGCCGATCAGGGCGTGGCCGTGGTGGTGCTCTCCAACGAGGCGCAGGAGATCATCCGCGTGTGCGACCGCGCGCTGGTGCTGTACCACGGCGACATCCAGGCCGAGGTCAAGGGCGAAACCATGAACGAACACGAAATGATGCGGCTGGCAACCGGCGGCTGAACGCAGGCGAGAGGAGTAAACAGGCATGACGCAAGTGACGAACCGGCAGACCCTTCTTGAAAAGGTCGGCCGCAAATGGAAGTCCGATCCCATCTTTTCCACGGGCCTGGTGCTGGCCCTGATGGTGATTCTTCAGACCGTGGCGCTGGGCTTCGACTACGAATCCTTCGGCGCGTGGTTTACCAACTGGGGCAAGAACTGGATCAACATCCTGCGCAACAACGCCGGCGTGGGCATCGTGGCCCTGGGCATGACCTTTGTCATCATCTCCGGCGGCATCGACCTGGCCGTGGGCTCCACGATGGTTGCCATCGGCGCGGTCATCATGGTCTTTATCAACCAGTATCCCGACGGCCTGCTCACCGCCGTCGGCATTACCGGCGTGCCGGCCTACGCCATCGGCATCGTCGCAGGCGTGATCTTCGGCTGCCTGCTGGGCGGCATCAGCGGCGTATTGATCGCCCGTAGCAAGCTGCCGGCCTTCATCGCCACGCTGGGCATGATGAAGATTCTGCGCAGCGTGACCCAGCAGGTCATGCAGAC
>CALVKX010000273.1 GCA_944333375.1 uncultured Eubacteriales bacterium | reverse complement strand
CAGATGCTGGGCGGCCAGCTCGACGTGGAGACCGGCTGGGAGCAGTACCGCGCCGAGTTTGAGGCCGCGGGCGGCCCTGCGCTGGAAGAGGCCGTCAACGAGGCCATCCGCGAGGCCCGGGAGAACTTCGGCTGATCCTGATCCGCCGTCATTCCCTGGCGGCAAAGCTACAGCGCCGCCCCCTTGCCCACAAGGCGGGGGCGGCGTTCTTCGCGGCATCTCGGAAGGAGAAACTTTATCATGTCCAGAATTGAGTTACTGCCCGCTTCCGGCGGAAGCTATAAGGCCAACCTGCATTGCCACACCACCCTTTCCGACGGGCGGCTGACCCCTGAGGAGGTGAAGGCGCGCTACCTGTCCGAGGGTTACAGCGTCGTGGCCTTCACCGACCACAACGTGCTGGTGGACCACAGCGACCTCACCGACGGGCGCTTTCTCGCGCTCACGGGCATCGAGGTGGATACCGACAGCTTCCTCTACGGCAAAAAGCACGAGTTTAACCAGACCTGCCACCTCTGCGCCATCCTGCGCGACCCCGCCCGCCCCGTGCCCATCTACCGTGCCGAGCAATACACGGGCGAGGCCATCCGCGCCAAAGTGGATGAGTTCCACCGCGGCGGCTACATCGTCAACTACAACCACCCCACCTGGTCGGCTGAGGGGCCGGACGAGTTCCTCACCTACGGCGACTTCGACGGCATGGAGATCTACAACCACAGCGCCGAGCTGGAAAACAACAACGGCATGAGCCAAAACGAGTGCATCCTCGCGCTTCGCATGCTCCGCCGGCCCATCCGCATGATCGCCGCCGACGACAACCATGAGGGCCGCGGCTGCGAGGACGACGCCTGCGGCGGCTGGGTGGTCTTTAAGGCCCCGGAGCTGAGCTATCCGGCCATCATCGAGGCGTATGACCGCATGGCCTTCTACGCCTCCACCGGCCCGGAGATCCACGGCTGCTTCATCGAGGACGGCGTGTTCCACCTGGATTGCTCCCCGGTTCGCCGCGTGCATGTCATGGGACAGGGCATCAACCCCATTCACCGCGCCTTCTCGCCCGAAAACGCCCTCACCCACGTCGCGTTCCCCATGGACGCCGTGCCCGAAAACGCCCGCTTCCTCTGGGTGCAGCTCACCGACGGCGCGGGCCGCAAGGCGTGGATGAATCCCTACTTCCTCTGACCCCTCCGACGCCCCCTCGCGGGGATGAATACGCATGAAGAAGCTCTATACGCACCACAGCATCTATCTGCTCTTTCTCGTCTGCTGGCTGAGCTACTTTTCCGCCTACCTGGGCCGCCTCAATTTCACCGCCTGCATCGCTGCCATCAACGAGGCCGAAAACCTCTCCAAGCTGGAGCTGGGCCGGGTGTCCAGCGCGTTCTTCGTCTGCTACGGCGGCGCGCAGCTCTTCAGCGGCCTCCTGGCCGACCGCCTGCGCCCCAGGCTCCTGGTGGCCGTGGGCCTGCTGGGCGGCGCGGCGGTCAATCTGGGCATGGCGCTAAGCAGCACAGCCGGGCAGATGGTCGTTTTGTGGGCCGTCAACGGCCTGCTGCAGTCGCTGGTGTGGACCCCCATGATAAAGGCCGTGGCCGACCTGACGCAGGACGCCCAGTGCGCCCGCACCTGCCTCAACCTCTCCACCACCACCCCTGCGGGCACCCTGGCCGCCTATCTGATGTGCGTTCTGTGCGTGGCCTCGCCCGGCGGATGGCGGCTGTCGTTCTATCTGGGCGGCGCAGCCATGGCCGCGGGCGGTGCCGTGTGGATCTTCGGCATGCGGGCGCTGGAGCGCATCAGCGAAAAAAGCGGCATCCCCGCCGTGAACGAGCGTCCCGAGCGCAGCCGCGAAAAGGCCCCGGGACTTTGGCGCGTGCTCGTGTGCCTCCTGCCCGTCATCGCGGCCTCCGTCATGTACGGCCTGCTGCGCGACGGCATCATCACCTGGGCGCCATCCTACCTGCAGGAGAGCTTCGGCTTCCCCGCCGCCACCTCCATCGCCCTGACCATGATCGTGCCGCCGGTCAACCTGGCGGGCGTATATGCGTTCAACCACCTCAAAAACCGCCTGCGCTGGAACGAGACGGCCACGGCCGCGGCGGCCTTCGCCCTCTGCGCGGGCGCGCTGATCCTGTGGGCGGTGGGCCGGGCCAGCGTGCCCGTCATCATCGCCATGCTGATCGTGAGCACCACCTGCATGACCGGGGCGAGCACCATGCTGCTCAGCCTTCTGCCGCTGAGGTATCACGCGCTGGGGCTGATGGCCACGGTCACGGGCCTGCTCAACGCCTCCGCCTACGTGGGAAGCGCGCTGGCCAGCACGGGCTTTGGGGCGCTGAGCGAAAGCGGTGGCTGGACGGCGGTGCTGGCCGCCTGGCTCGCCATTTCGGCGGCGGGCGGGGCGCTGTGTCTGTTCTCCCGCGCGCAGCCCATTTCCCGCAACTTTGGCATACGCGAATCGTAAAGGAGCGTTTTTCATGAACGCAGGCGTTATCATCACCCGCGGGGCCTCCCCGTGGCAGATCTTCCAGCAGGGCCCGGACGGCGCCGCCCCCATCAGCCTGGAAGGCACCTACCATCTGGTGCGTCTTTCCCAGGAGCTTCCGCTCGTTTTTTCCGATGTGCAACCTGCCGCGGCCGTCATCAAGGCCCGTGTGGCGCTGGAGAGCACCGGCGAATCGGTCATCCCCTGGACCGAGTGCGAGATCCCCGCCGAGGGGACCTGGCGCGTCACCTTCCCCGCCGTGCCCGCGGGCGGCCTGTACCGGCTTGAGACCACCATGACCTACGAGGGCTGGGACGGGCTTTCCTGCACACGCGGGGACATGGTGCACCACGTGGGCGTGGGCGACGTGTTCGTCATCGCCGGACAGAGCAACGCCGCCGGCCGGGCCAGGGACCCCGTGGCGGACGATCCCGAGCCGGGCGTGAGCGTGCTGCGCCCCAGCGGGCGCTGGGACCTGGCCTCGCACCCGCTGGGCGAGACCACGGGCGCGGTGTACGTGGGCCACTATGAGAACCACAACCCCGG
>CALVKX010000272.1 GCA_944333375.1 uncultured Eubacteriales bacterium | reverse complement strand
CGGAAGGTGGTGTCGGTCATCCAGATCTCCGCGGGCATGTTGATGGGCACCAGACGGTTGTTGAAGGCGATCTTCGGGATGGATTCGTAGTCGAAGATCTCGCGGTAGAGGTTGGGGTCCGGGACGTCCTGGAGCTCATACTGGTATTTGGCCTGCATGAGCTGATGGGTTCTTTCGCTGTATTCCAGCATTTACTCCAGCTCCTTTACAAAGGCGGCGATGCGCCGAAGTCCCTCCTCGATGTTCTCCATGGACGTGGCGTAGCTGATGCGGCAGAAGCCCTCGTCCAGGAAGGCCGCGCCGGGCACCACCGCCACGTGCGCGTGCTCCAGCAGCGCCTCGGCGATGGCCGTGCTGCCGCTGAGCTCCGTGCCGTGGCAGCGCTTGCCGGTGATGCCGCGGATGTTCATCATCACGTAAAACGCGCCGTGGGGCTTGCGGCAGCTCAGGCCCGGGATGGCGTTGATGAGCTCCACCAGCCGGTCGCGCCGCTGCTCGAAGGCACGGCGCATCTCCTCCACGCAGTCCTGCGGCATGGTGAGGGCCACGGCCGCCGCGTGCTGCGCCGCGGAGTTGGGCGCGGAGGTCGCCTGGCTCTGGTAGTTGACCATGCCCTTGATGACGTCGCGCGGGCCGCAGGCGTAGCCGATGCGAAAGCCCGTCATCGCGTAGGACTTGCTCACGCCGTTGATGAGGATGGTGCGGGCCTTGACCTCGGGGCCGAAGGTGGCGATGGAGTAGTGCTTCTCGCCGCTGTAGACCAGCTTTTCGTAGATCTCGTCGGCGACGATGTAGAAATCATGCTTCACGGCCAGGTCCGCAAGCTGCTTGAGCTGCTCGCGCGACCACATGCAGCCGTTGGGATTGGAGGGCGTGTTGAGGATGAAGGCCTTGGTGCGCGGGGTGATGAGCTTCTCAAAATCCTCCATCGAGGGCAAAAAGCCCTGGCTCTCCGGGCAGTCCAGAAACACGGGCACGCCCCCGGCCATGCGCACCATCTCCGGGTAGCTGACCCAGCAGGGCTTATCGACGATCACCTCGTCGCCCGGGTCCAGAAGGGCCTGGAAGGCGTTATAGAGCGAGTGCTTGGCGCCGTTGGAGACGATGATCTCATCCATGCCGTAGATAAGGCCGTGGTCCGCCTCAAGCCGCGCGGCGATGGCCCGGCGCAGCTCCAGCGTGCCCGCCACCGGCGTGTAGCGGGTCATGCCCAGGTCCATGGCCTCCTTCATGGCCTCGCGGATGGGAGCGGGGGTCTCAAAGTCCGGCTCGCCCGCGGCGAAGCCGATCACGTTTACCCCCTGGCTGCGAAGCTCCTTGGCCCGGGCGTCCATGGCCAGGGTGGCGGAGGGGGCGATGGCGCTGCATTTTCTGGATAGTCCAAGTGGCATGGCGGTTTCCTCCCTGTTATGGCGTCGAATCTGGATCAGATGAAGGATGAAATGTCTGTCCCTGCAAAACCGGGGCACGTCTCGCCGGATGGCGCGGCGGGCCCGCGTGGACGATTGACATTATATCATATTTCATTTTTCGCGTAAAGTGCGGACCGCGAATTTTGTAAAAATGAATTTTGAAAAAATAAAATTTGCATTTTCGCCCCGGACCCTCCGCTCCCGCAAATTGTAACATGCAAAAGATTGTTTCAACGGCCGCCAGAATGGTATAATCACTCCATCAACACCTAAAGGGGGTACTGAACGTGAACAAGCTCTGGTTTCGACGCCTGGCCAGCCTGCTGGCCCTCATGACGCTGCTGGCTGCCGCGCCCCTCGCCCCTGCCGAGGAAGCGCCCAACGTGACCGACCTGCTCAACAGCTATACCGAACTCGATCTCACGCCCTATCGGGGAAAGGCGGTTTTCCTCAACTTCTTCACCGAATGGTGCTACTACTGCATGCAGGAGATGCCCGACATCAAGACCCTGCACGACACCTACAGCGAGGATGAGCTGGCCATCGTCCTCGTCCACGTCTGGGACGGGGAGAACGCCGACAACACCGCCTCCGTCAAGGAAAAGTACGACATGGAGGACCTCACCTTCTTTGAGGACGAGGATTTGATGGTCGCAAGCCTCGTGGGCCTTCAGGGCTACCCGGCCAGCCTCTTTCTCAATCCCGACGGCACGCTGGCGGGCGCGGCCAACTACATGCTCACCCTTGATGAGATGACCGAGCAGCTCGACGGCATGGGCGTGGCCAGAAAGGCGGCGGAGGAATGACGGGGCTGTTCACCGCCGCGCCGGAGCCGATGTCGCTGTGGGCGATGCTGGGCGGCGGCCTGCTGGCGTTCGTATCGCCGTGCGTGCTGCCCATGCTCCCGGTCTACGCCATGTACCTCATGGGCGGGACGGACGCCGCGTCCGGCCGCCTGCGGGTGCTCAGGCGCTGCCTGGGCCTTCTGCTGGGCTTCGTGCTGCTCTTTACGCTCATGGGCGCCGGCGCCGGCGCGCTGGGCTCGTTGCTCAAAAGCGCCGACCGCGGCACGCTGGATATCGCCACGGGCGTGCTGATGGTGCTCTTTGGCGTGTGGATGCTGGATGTCATCCGCATCCACCTGCCCGCCGTGCCGGGGCTGAGCGGAAAGCAGCCGTCCATGAGCGGCTTCTGGGGCTCGTTCCTCTTTGGACTGCTCATCGCCATCTCCTGGACGCCCTGCCTCACCCCGGTGCTGGCCAACGCGTTGCTCCTGGCCGCCAGCGCCGACAACGCCACCATGTGGACGGGCATCGTCTCGCTGGCTGTGTTCGCGCTGGGCCTGTCGATCCCCATGCTGGCGGTGATGCTGATGTACCAGTGGCTCAAGGGCGCGCTGGGCTGGCTGAGAAACCACCAGCTCCTCATCCGCCGCGTCGGCGGCGGGCTGATGATCGCCTATGGCGCCTATCTGGTCGTGCGCTCGCTTCTTTGAAAAAACGCGCTTCCTGAGACGGAAGCGCGTCAGCGTGTCGAAAAAGCTCGCCTACGGCGATCTTTTCCGACAGGTATGCGCCGTTTCCCTCTCGCCCCAGCGGGGCTCCCGGGCGGGAAACGGCGTAAGGA
>CALVKX010000271.1 GCA_944333375.1 uncultured Eubacteriales bacterium | reverse complement strand
ACAGCACGTCGGGGTTGGGCGTGCGGCCGCGCCGGTACTCGTCCAGAAAATAGGAAAAGACCCGGTCGTAGTATTCCCTTTCAAAGTTGACGGCGTAGCAGGGGATGCCGATGGTATCGCACACGCTCTGCACGTCGCGCCAGTCGTCGGCGGCGGTGCAGGTGCCGTTTTCGTCCTTCTCGTCCCAGTTTTTCATGAACACGCCGACCACGTCGTAGCCCTGCCGTTTGAGCATGAGGGCCGCCACGGAGCTGTCCACCCCGCCGGACATGCCCACCACAATGCGCTCCATCCCCATTCCCCCTACGCCCGCCGCTCGGGCAAAAGCCGCCCGAGCACGGCCTCCAGCGCGTCCGCGGCGACCTCCTCCACGCCGCGCGCCGCGTCCACCACCAGAAAGCGGCGGCGGTTGTCGCGCACCAGGCGCTCATAGGCCTTCTGCACGCGCTCGTGGAACTCGCCCGCCTCCAGCTCCAGCCGGTCGGGCTCGGAGGCGCTCAGCCTGCGGCGAAGGGCCGCCCGGTGGTCGATGGCCAGATAGAGCGTGGCGTCGGGCATCATGCCGTCCACGGCGGGGTCGTTGATCTGCTGCACGGTTTCCACGCCCAGCCCGCGCCCGCCGCCCTGATAGGCCACGGAGCTGTCCACGAAGCGGTCGCACAGCACCAGCATCCCCCGCTCCACCGCCGGGCGGATGACCTGGCTGACGTGCTGGGCGCGCGCGGCGGCATAGAGCAGCGCCTCGCAGGCGGGGCACATGTCGGTGTTGGCCGTGTCCAGAATGATGCGGCGGATGTCCTCGCTGATGGCGCAGCCGCCCGGCTCGCGCGTGCGCAGGACGCTGAAGCCGAACTGCCGCAGGCGCTTTTCCAAAAGCTCGGTCTGGGTGGTCTTGCCGCTGCCGTCCGGGCCCTCCACGGTCAGGAAAAAGCCGCGCGGAATCTCCCCGCCGGGGCACAGCACTGCGCGCAGGCCCTCGGTGTCGGGCACCACGACCGACGCGCCCGCAACCGTCAGCTCCTCCTCGGTGCCGCAGCCGTAGCCCGCGCCGATGCCCTCGATGCCGTTGGCCAGCGCGCCCGCCATGTCAAACTTGCGGTCGCCCACCATGGCCGCGCGGCGGTAGCGCTCGGGCAGCGCCCGGCGGATGAGCTCGGCCTTGCCCAGCCTGGCCGCCGCGTCCTCCTCGCCCACCACGGCGTCAAAGTCGCCCTCCAGCGCGAAGTAGGACAGGATATCCCTTGCCAGCCACAGCGGCTTGGAGGTGGCCAGGCCCACGTGCACCCCCGCCTCGCGCAGCATGCGCAGGATGCTGCGGATGTTGGGGTACACGCTGTAGAGGTACATGCCCCGGGCGCTGAAATCGCGCCGGTAACGCTCCATGGCCTCGGGCACGCGCGCCTGGGGCACATCCAGCAGGTCGCGGAAGGAATCCGCCAGCGGCGGGCCCACCACCTCGCGCAGGTCCGCGTCCTGGGGAATCTCCAGCCCCATCTCGTCCATGGCCCGGCGCACGGAGGAGACGATCCCGTCCTCCGCGTCAAACAGCGTGCCGTCCAGATCAAAAACCACCGCGTCATAGGGGTAAATGTCCATAGCAATCTCCTTTACCGTACACACGCCAGCGTCCCGCCCGGCCCCAGGCCGAACGAGCGCCGCCCGTCCAGCGACGCCAGATACGCCGCGATCTCCTCCGTCACCCGCTCGCCCGCGCAGATCAGCGCCGTCCCCGGCGGATAGGGCCCGGCCTGCACCGCGCTCACCCGCCCGGCCGCGCGCGGGAGCGGCACGGGCTCGCTGGGCGCGAAAAACGCCTCCCCAAGCGGCATCACCCGTTCGGGCAAAACCGCCGGCGGCACATCGGGCGTCAGCGTCGCCGCCCCGGGCGGCGGCAGCGCGCGAAGCAGGCGCGCAAGCCGCGCCGGGCCGTCCATGAGCGACACGATGCACACCACCCGCCGCTCGTCGCTCATTTCCACGTCCACGCCCCGCGCCCCCAGCGCCCGCGCCAGCGCAAAGCCGCCCTGCGGCGCCTCGATGACCACGCGCGTGCGGTCGTAGGCCCAGCCCGGCTCGCTTTGCCCGTCGGCATAGCCCATCTGCGCGGCCCACCGGTGAAAGCACGCCGCCGCCTCCCTGAGCCGCGCGATCGCCGCCGCCCCGCGGGCGTCCATCCACGCCCGCGCGTCGTCCAGCGAAAGCAGCGTCACAAACGGCGGGCTGCTGCTTTGCACCGCGCGCACCATCGCCCGCAGCCGCGCCATGTCCACCCCCGGCCCCGCGTGCAGCCACGCCGCGCCGTTGAGCGCTGGCAGCGTCTTGTGCGCCGACTGCACCCACAGGTCCGCGCCCAGCGCGCCCGCCGTGGGCGTCTCGGGGTCCCAGCTGAGATGCGCGCCGTGCGCCTCGTCGCACAGCACCGTTATCCCCATCTCCCGCGCCCGCGCCGCCGCCCGCACGGGATAGTTCAGCGCGCCGTAATAGTCCGGCCGCGTCACCAGCATCGCCCGCGCCCCGGGGCAGCGCGAGAGCGCCTCCAGATAGCTCTCGTCGCGCGTGTGGCAGATCCCCGAGGCCGTGAACGAGGGCCGGGCGAACCCCACATCCAGCCCCGCAACCGCGCACAGGCGAATGACGCTCGCATGGGCGTTTCTGGGCACAATCACCTGCCCGCCGCCGCCCGCGGCGTAGAGCAGCATCGCCTGAACCCCGGCAGTGGACCCGCCGGTGAGCATCAGCGTCCCCGCCGCGCCGGCGCTTTGCGCCGCCAGCGCCTCGGCGCGGGCGATGGCCCCGCCGGGCGCATAGAGGTCATCGGTCACAGCCAGCTCGGTCGTCTCCAGCCGATAGGGGTCGATGCGGCCATATGGCCCCCGTCCCTGCGCCCCCGGCATATGCAACGACAGCCGTCCCGCCGCCGCCGCGAGCATCCCGTGCATGGGCCGTTCCATCCCTTCCGCCCCCTCCGAAATCCTCTCCCGGCACAGATGCACACAGCATAACAAAGAAAGCGGGTGCTTGCAAGTGCTAGAGGGCGCCG
>CALVKX010000270.1 GCA_944333375.1 uncultured Eubacteriales bacterium | reverse complement strand
AATGGTGTACTGGAAATCAAGAACATTGCTACATTGCCTGACTATCAAAAACAGGGTTATGCCCGAAAACTTATTGATTTTCTTGTTGCGAAATACTCTGAGCAATATTCGGTGCTACAAGTCGGAACAGGTGATAGTCCATTAACCATTCCTTTCTATGAAAAATGCGGCTTTATTCGCTCTTATGTCGTAAAGGATTTCTTTATCGACAACTATGATCACCCAATTTTTGAGTGTGGAAAGCAGCTTATAGATATGGTATATTTACAAAAAATGCTATAATTTCCACTATGGTAACCTTATAAAAACGACAAAAAGCCCTTAGCTATGAGTTACTACCCACAGCTAAGGGCTTTCTAATATGGATTTTTTTGCCACGCAAGCCGTCTTTTATTATTCTGTAACCCATAAACCACTGGATTACAAGAATAATGGCTCTTGTATGGCTGTTATCAAATTGTTATCAAAAGACTTCTCCGAACGCCGCAAACCCGCATAAATACTAGGTTTTTACGGTGTTTCGTTTTATTCCCACTCGATCGTCGCCACAGGCTTGGGGCTGAGGTCGTACAGGACGCGGCAGACGCCGGGGACCTCGGAGAGGATGCGCTGGGCGATGCGGTGGAGGAGGGGCCAGGGGAGGTCGGGGACGGTGGCGGTCATGGCGTCGACGGTGTTGACCGCGCGGATGATGACCGGCCAGTCGAAGACGCGGCGGCCGTCGCGCACGCCGGTGGAGCGCATGTCGGGGACGACGGTGAAGAACTGCCAGACCTGGGAGGTCAGGCCCGCGCGGTCAAATTCGTCGCGCAGGATGGCGTCGGACTCGCGCAGGGCGCCCAGGCGGTCGCGGGTGATGGCGCCCAGGCAGCGCACGCCCAGGCCGGGGCCGGGGAAGGGCTGGCGGTACACCATGGTATCGGGCAGGCCCAGGGCCGCGCCGACCTGACGGACCTCGTCCTTAAACAAAAGGCGAAGCGGCTCCACCAGGTCGAACCTGAGATCCTCGGGCAGGCCGCCCACGTTGTGGTGCGCCTTGACGCCGGCGCTTTCCAGAATGTCGGGGTAGATGGTGCCCTGGGCGAGAAACTCGATGCCTTCGAGCTTGCGGGCCTCCTCCTCAAAGACGCGGATGAACTCCGCGCCGATGACCTTGCGCTTTTCCTCGGGGTCGCTCACGCCCGCCAGGCGATTGAGGAAGCGGTCCACCGCGTCCACATAGATCAGGTTGGCGCCCAGCTGGTCGCGGAAGACCTCCACCACCTGCTCGCTCTCGCCCTTGCGCATGAGGCCGTGGTTGACGTGCACGCACACGAGCTGATTCCCGACGGCGCGGATCAAAAGGGCCGCGACCACGGAGCTGTCCACGCCGCCGCTGAGGGCCAGAAGGACCTTTTTGCCGCCGATTTGCTT
Source organism: uncultured Eubacteriales bacterium (assembly GCA_944333375.1). The sequence continues at coordinate 1,684 of CALVKX010000270.1, read as the reverse complement.
GCGCAGGGCGGCCACCTGTCCGTCGATAAAGGCCTGGGCGAGCTGGGAAGTATTGATGCGCGCCATGTCCTGCGGGCGCTTGCTGTTTTCCATGGAAACCGTCTCCTTCCGCCGGTAGATTTCAAGGGATATAATAGCATACGGGAGGGAAAAGCGCCAGTGGGCGGGGCGGATTTTGTCAAAAAAAGCGGCGGCAAAGGCGGGATTTGCCGTTGCTCTCGGGGGCGGGGCTGTGGTACAATAGCGACGTTTTAAGGCGCCCGGGCGGGCGCGGCGAGGAGGAGCTTCATGCCGAATTTTACCCTGAAGGACCCCGTGGTATTTGAGGCGGCGCGGCAGTTTGAGACGCCGTTTCACCTCTACAGCGAGCGCGGCATCCGCCAGCGGGCGCGGGCGCTGAGGGAGGCGTTTGGGGAGATCGAGGATTTCCGAGAGTATTTTGCCGTCAAGGCGCTGCCCACGCCGGCCGTTCTGCGCATCCTCAGGGATGAGGGCTGCGGGGTGGACTGCGCCAGCGAGACGGAGCTGATGCTGGCCGACGCCTGCGGCTTTGCGGGCGGAGACATCATGTTCAGCGCCAACGACGTGACGGGGCGCGAGTTTTCCCTGGCGCGGCGGCTGGGGGCCTACATCAACCTGGACGACATCACCCACGTGGACACGCTGGCCCGAAACGGCGGCGTGCCGGAGACGGTATGCCTGCGCTACAACCCCGGCGGGACGTTCTGCGTGGGCAACGCCATCATGGGCGACCCGGGCGAAGCCAAGTACGGCATGACCCGGCCGCAGCTGAGCCAGGCGCTTTTGCGCCTTGGGGAGCTGGGGGCGGCGCGCTTTGGACTGCACGCCTTCCTCATCAGCAACACCACCGACCCCGCCTACTACCCGGCGCTGGCCCGGCTGCTGTTTGAGACGGGGCTGGAGCTGATGGAGGAGACGGGGATGCCGCTGGACTTCGTCAACCTCTCCGGCGGCATCGGCATCCCCTATCGGCCCGGCGAGCCCGAGGCCGACATCCGCGCCGTGGGCGAGGGCGTGGCGCGCGCGTACCGGGAGGCGTTTACCTCGCGCGGCGTTCGCGGCGTGGGCATCAAGACCGAGCTTGGCCGCTACATGACCGGGCCCAACGGCTGGCTGGTGACGCACATCATCAACGAAAAGCGCATCCACAAGCACTACCTGGGCCTGGACGCCAGCGCCTGTGACCTGATGCGTCCGGCCATGTACGGGGCGTACCACCACATCACCATCCCGGGGCGGGAGGACGAGCCGCACGAGGAGAAGGTGGACGTGACGGGGAGCCTGTGCGAAAACAACGACAAGTTCGCCGTGGACCGCATGCTGCCCAGGGCCGGGATCGGCGACCTGCTGGTGATTCACGACACCGGCGCGCACGGGCTGAGCATGGGCTACAACTACAACGGGAAGCTGCGCTGCAAGGAGGTGCTCTGGCGCGAGGACGGGACCTTCTCGCTCATTCGCCGGGCCGAGACGCCGCGCGACTACTTCGCCACGCTGGACGCGGACCCGGCGTGGGCGGCGCTGGAGGAGCGCTGGCTCAAATAAAGGGAAACGACGGCAGGCGGCCGCCCGGGAAGGGCGGCCGTCCGCAGACCGTTGAAAAACCCCTGATTTTGGGGAGAGCCGCGTTTCTTGCGCCCTTCGGGCGCTCGCAACGCTCGCG
>CALVKX010000269.1 GCA_944333375.1 uncultured Eubacteriales bacterium | reverse complement strand
TGACGCAGTCGAAAATCAGGTTGATATGCCCCTGGCCAGGCACCATGCGGAAGTCGTGCAGGCTCAGGCAGGGATCGGTGTTCTTGAGAAAATCCGACATCTGCTGATGGACGCGGTTCACGTTTTCGTCGGAGGTCACGACGGGGTCCATGTGGATGCAGATGGCCATGTGCATCTTCTCCCCGATCTCGCGCTCGGCGTCGTCGATCGCCTCATGGATGGCCACGATGTTGGCGTCCGCGCTGACCTCCGCGTGCACGGAGGCGATGCAGCGGCCCGGTCCATAGTCGTGCAGCACCAGGTCGTGAATCCCCACAATGCCCTCGCGCGAAAGCAGCAGCTCGCGGATCTGGCGGATCTTTTCCGGGTCCGGCTTGCCGCCCAGCAGGCTGTCCACGGTATCGCGGCAGACCTCAAAGCCCGCCTTGAGCACCACGGCCGCCACCAGCAGGCCGATCCAGCCGTCGATGGTCCAGTTGAAGGCGAGGCAGGCCAGCACGCTCAAAAGCACCGCACCGGTGGAGAGCACGTCGCCCAGGCTGTCCTTGGAGGCGGCCAGCAGCGTGCCGTTGTGGATGGCCGTGCCGAGCCTGCGGTAGAAGAAGAACAGCCACAGCTTGAGCAGCACCGACGCCGCCAGCATTGCCGCCACCACCCACGACAGGGTGAGCGGTTCGGGGCTGAGGACGGAGGAGATGCCGTCGCGCAGGAGCTGCAATCCCATCAGCAGAATCAGCGCGCCCACCGCCAGCGAGCCCAGGTATTCCATGCGCCCGTGGCCGAAGGGGTGCTCCTGGTCCACGGGCTTGCGGGCCAGGCGCGTGGTGATCAAGGTGACGATGCTGCCGGCCGCGTCGGAGAGGTTGTTGGCGGCGTCGGCCATGATGGCCAGCGAGCCGCTGAGCAGCCCCATGAGAAACTTGCCGCCGGAGAGGAGCAGGTTGACGGCGATGCCCGTTACGGCGGCCAGGGTGCCGTAGGCGGCCCGGACATCCGGGTCCTCCACGCGGTCCGGCTGCCGGATGAAGCGGCGAATCAGCCATGCGGTCAAGGCGCAGCGCCTCCTTTGAACGGATATGGCCGGTATATGCGGTCATGTCTGAACATTATACCAAACGCGCCACGCTTAGACAAGACAAATCCTCCATGGCCCGCCGGGCGGTCAGCGGGAGCGGCGCTCAAGTCCCGCGGCGAAGGCCTTCAGGTGCGCGGGCACGTCGATGCCCTGCGGACAGGCCCTCACGCACTGGCCGCACGCCACGCAGGCCGAGGGCTGCCTGTCCGCGGGCAGAGCCTCGACAGGCTCCGCCTCGGAGGCGGAGAGGCGGAACGCGTTGTAGGCGGATAGCAGCATCGGGATGTCCAGATCGGCGGGGCACCCGTCCACGCAGTAGCGGCAGGCGGTGCAGGGCACGGCGTTTTTCATGCGCTCGGCCAGGGCCAGAAGCGCCTCGCGCTCGGCGGAGGTCAGGGGATCGGGCCGGGAGAAGGTTTCGATGTTTTCGCGCAGCTGCGCCATGTCGGACATGCCGCTGAGCACCATGCGCACGTTGGGCAGGTCCTTGACGAAGCGCAGGGCCCACGCGGCGGGGCTGATTTCCGGATTCAGGGCGCGCAGGGCCGCCGCCTCCGCCGCCTCCAGACGGGCCAGCCGCCCTCCGCGCACCGGCTCCATCACCCATACGGGAATGCCCAGCGAGGTCAGCAGCTCGTACTTCTCCCGCGCGTTTTGAAACGTCCAGTCCAGGTAGTTCAGCTGAATCTGGCAGAAGGCCATCTCCCCGCCGCAGCGGTCCAGAAATTCTCGCAGGTTGTCCATCTTCCCGTGGCTGGAAAAGCCCAGGTGGCGGATGCGCCCCAGACGGCGCTGCTTGAGCAGGTAGTCCACGATGCCCAGCTCCGGGTCCAAAAAGGTGGGCGTCGTGGCTTCGCATACGTTGTGCAGCAGGTAGAAATCGAAGTGCGACACCCCGCATTTTGCCAGCTGCTCCTCGAAGATGGAGGCGGGGCTGCGTCCGGCGGCGGCCACATGGCTGGGAAACTTCGTGGCCAGCAGGTAGCTCTCACGGGGGTAATCCGCCAGGATGCGGCCCATGATGCGCTCGGACTCGCCTCCGTGGTAGGGGTAGGCGGTGTCGAAGTAGTTCAGGCCGTTCTGCATGGCATAGTCCACCATTTTACGCGTTTCGGCCTCGTCCACCCGGCCGGAACCGTCCGCAAGCAGCGGCAGGCGCATGGCGCCAAAGCCCAAAAGCGGCAGACGGATATCATGAAACATGCGGGTCATCATCGTCGTTTTCCCTCCCTGGGCAGCCGGCGCCCGCGGCGCGCGGCCGGTATGTATTCTCAGCATACCACGCGCGGGAGGCGGTCTGTCAAGAGGCAAACGGCATTTCGCGCGCCCGGGCCGGGGGAAAATAGGCTTTGCAAAATTCAGTCGGCTGATATATACTGTTATCTGACAGGAAAGGCGAAAAAGCGCCGTTCCGAAATAGATATTGCGCCATAAGGCGACAGGAGCCACGAAATGCAGAAAGTATGGATCATCGGCGCAGGCCCCGCCGGACTGACGGCGGCGTACGAGCTGCTCAAGCACGGCTATGACGTGACGGTTCTGGAACAGAGCCACGAGATCGGCGGCATCTCCAAGACGGTACGCTACCAGGGCAACCGCATGGATATCGGCGGTCACCGCTTTTTCAGCAAGGACCAGCGTGTGATGGACTGGTGGGCGGATATCATGCCCCTGCAGGGCGCGCCTTCCTTCGACGACAAGGTGCTGGGGCGGCCCGTGCCGCTTTCCGCCGGCGGTCCGGACCCCGAAAAGGAAGACCGCGTCATGCTGGTGCGCAACCGCGTAAGCCGCATCTATTACGCCAAGCACTTCTTTGACTATCCCATCAGCCTCAAGATGGAAACGCTCAAGACCATGGGCTTTGCCACCACCATGCAGGTGGGGATGAGCTTCCTTTGCGCCACGCTGCGCAAGCGTCCCAACGACAACCTGGAGAACTTCTACATCAACAGCTTCGGCAAAAAGCTCTACGGCATGTTCTTTGAGGGCTACACCGAAAAGCTCTGGGGCCGCCATCCCCGCGAGATCGACGC
>CALVKX010000268.1 GCA_944333375.1 uncultured Eubacteriales bacterium | reverse complement strand
GCCACGGGGTGGGTTTTTCGTCCCTTGCGGAGCTGGAGCAGTGGCTGGAGAGCGTGGAGTCTTAAGCGATGCTTGCCATCTTCATCCGAAGCCTGGTGCTGGTGTGCTTCGCCGTGCTGGCCATGCGGCTGATGGGAAAGCGGCAGGTGGGACAGCTCCAGCCCTTTGAGCTGGTGATCGCCATCATGATCGCCGACCTGGCCTCCACGCCCATGGAGAGCCTGGATATTCCCCTGTGGCGCGGCATCATCCCGCTGGCGGCGACCGTTACGCTCCACCAGCTCTTTACCCTTTTGTCCCTCAAGAGCCAACGCATGCGCGCCTTTTTCAGCGGCACGCCCACCGTCGTCATCCGCCGGGGGCAGATCGACCGAAAGGCGCTGGAACGCCTGTGCTTCAATCTCAACGACCTGCTGGAGGAACTTCGCACCGGCGGCATCCTCTCGCCCACGGAGGTGGGCACCGCCATCATGGAAACCAGCGGCAAGCTCAGCGTTTTTCCCCGCTCCCAGCGGCGCCCCCTCACCCCGGCCGACATGGGGCTGGAGACGGCCTACGAGGGCATCCCCCTGACGCTGGTGATGGACGGGAAAATTGAAAAAAACAACCTGCCGCTGTGCGACCGGGATGAGGACTGGCTTCGCGCACAGCTCAAGAAGCTGGGCTATCCCGACGCGCGGCAGGTGCTTTTGTGCTACCTGGACACCGACGGTCAGATGACGGTTCATGGCTTTGGCGAAAAGCCGCCGGCCCGCGGACCGGCGCTCAGGCCAGAGGAGGTGATCTGGTAATGCGCCGGGCCATTGTGCTCATCGTGACCCTCACGGCGCTCAGCATCGGCCTGGGCTTGTGGCTGGACCTCACCCAGAGCCATACGGCGCGCGAATACCTGGAAGCCCTGGACGGGATGCGCGAGGCCATCGACGCGGGACGCCTGGAGGAAGCCGCACAGGAGCAGGCCTATCTCCATGCCCGGTGGGAGCATGACGCCGACTGGCTCAACTTCCTGATCGGACATCACCACACCCGTGCGGTCACCTCCGCGATGCTGCAGCTCTCCACGGCGCTGGAGCAGCGCTGGCGGGACGAGTCCCTGCGCGCGCTGGACGGCGTTATGGATGCGTTGAGCGAGGTGGAGAGCAGCGACTTTGCGACATTGGAAAATATTTTGTAATGGAATCGTCCAAAAGGCGACATGTTTCCCTCGAGTTTTCCACATTTTCTCCTTGAAAAGCCCCCAAAATCCACAATCGGGCCATATGTGGAAAAGTTGATATGCGGTCCGATGCATGAAATCAGTTTTCCACATCCGGGGCCTAAACAAGACGATGGAAGGAGAAAAACCGTGGAAAACCATGTGGAAAATGTGGAAAACATCGTTCAAAGGCATGCATGGATGCATAAACAGCCCGCTCCAGCGCCGCAGGCGCGGGGGCGAGAACGGCAGCGCCTGCGATTAAAGGGCGCGCTAGGCGCCGAGAATAGCGCGGGACAGCCGGGGGCTGTCCTTTTTGGCTCTTTTTTGATGGCTGCAAGCATATCCTATCCGCACGAGCGAGGAGGGATGCTGCATGGGCCGGTTTTTACATAAAATTGTAACAAAAAAGACGGAAAGATTGCGAATCTGCACGCTGCTGGTGCTGGTTTTGGCGGCCGGCGGTCTGGCGCTGGGCGGCGGGGGGGCGCCGCCCGAGCCGTCCATGCCGGTGGAGACGGAAGAAAGCAGGACGCTGAGCGGCCTGAGGGTGACGCTGGACCCCGGGCACGGCGGTTATGACGGCGGCACGCGGGCCAGGGACAGCGGGAGGTGGGAGAAGGACGTGGCGCTGGAAATCGCCCTTGAGGTGGAAAAGGCGCTCGCGGCGCGCGGGGCGGAGGTGACGCTCACGCGGCGGGAGGACGTATGCCTCTCTGAGGACGAGGACGCCACGGGCAAGACCCGCAAGCGCCAGGACCTGCAAAAGCGAATGGACATCGCGCAGGAAGCCGGCTCCGACGTGTTCCTGAGCATCCATCTCAACGAGTACCGAAGCCGCGAGGAAAGCGGGCCGCAGGTATTTTACCAAAAGGGGAGCGACGAGGGCCGACTTCTGGCGGGCGCGCTGCAGGAGGCGATGCTGGACGTACTCCAGCCCCCCAGGGTTCGTTCGGCGCTGGCGGGGGATTATTACGTGCTGCGCGGAGAGATGCCCTCGGCGCTGGTGGAGTGCGGCTTTCTGAGCAACGCGCGCGAGGAGGCGCTTCTGCTGGACGGGGCGTATCAGCAGAAGATCGGTCAGGCCATCGCCGACGGGCTGGAGCGCTACCTGGACCTGCGCGCCCGCATCGGAGAGGACGAGGGGGCGTAAAACCCGTGCCGGCGGGTTGTTTATGCCCGCAAGCCATGCTATGATGGAGAGGTACGATCGCCATACGAAAGCGGGGCTGTGTCATGCCGGATTCCCTGTTGCCAAAGACGTTTTCCCTACAGGAAGCGAAATTGAAAAATCCGCTCTCCCTGGCCTATCTGGGCGATGCCGTCTGGGACCTGCTCATCCGCCAGCGCCTGCTGGAGGGGGCGCTGGCGGCGGGCGCCCTCCATCGGCGCGCGATTTTGCTGGCCAACGCCGGCGCGCAGGCCCAGGCGGCCGCGCGCATCGAGCCCGTGCTCACCCCCGAGGAGGCGGATGTGTTCAGGCGCGGACAGAACGCGCATGCGCATCACCGGGCGCCCAAAAATCAGGACCCCGTGGCCTACAGCCGCGCCACGGGGCTGGAGGCGTTGATGGGATATCTCTATCTGACGGGCCAGACGGGGCGGATTGGCGAATTGTTTGACATTGGCGCTGCAATCCTTTAAAATAAGATGTTAAGCCGCTGAACGGAGGGATGACGATGCCGGAGAGAAAGCAGCGCGTGGTGCTGGTCAGGCACACGCCGGAACCCGAGGCCCTGACGGCCCTGGGCGCGCGGCTGTGCTATGCCGGGGGCGATGTGGACGGGCTGATGAGAACCGTGGAGGAAAAGGACCAGCGGGCGTTTGTGGAGCGCGTGATGGGCATGGGGCATGAGAGTGTGCTGGAGCACGCCAGCTTCACCTTCCTCATCGAGGGCGTCAGCCGCGTGCTGCTGGCGCAGCTCACGCGGCACCGCATCGCCAGCTTCAG
>CALVKX010000267.1 GCA_944333375.1 uncultured Eubacteriales bacterium | reverse complement strand
AATCCCGCAAATTCCACGCCCTCGTAGCCCATGCGGGAAAGCTGGTCCAAAACGCCCTCCAGGTCGTTGCTGGCGTCCTCGCGCGCTGAGTACAGCTGATAGGCGGGGGAGAGATGTTTGCTCATGGGAATGCTCCTTTGTTGTTTTTGTCCGCTTGCCGGGCGGCATGATGCGCAGGGCTGCGCGTATGACATTCATTCCCTCTGCAAGACGGCTTTTCCTGCCTGCCGTCACGGTTTGTCAAAGATTTTACAATCCGGGACGGAATCCGCCCACCAAAGCGGAGGGCACCGATCATAAAGGAACGCTGCATCGCGATCGCGCCAAGATGCAGCGTTCCTCTTTCTCAGATGTCAATGAACTCCCGGAACTCCCGCATGATGCCGATGCCGTCGGGATAGTGCGCCGCGAACTGCGGCACGGCATGGCTGGGGAAGCTGTTGCCCTCGATAAAGACGGGCCCCTTTTCGGTTACGGCCACGTCCCATGCCACGAAGCGCATCTGGGGTACCTTTTGCGCGGCCCGCAGGCACATGGCCTTGGCCTCCTCGAAGAAAGGCACCTCGAAGCCGATGATGGGCGTATGCGTCATGGGGTGCTCAGTGTAGGTATTGCCCTGCTTGTCCGCGCCCACGGTCAGGAGTTTGCCGCTTTCCAGATCCACGCGCGCGGCCATGCCGCCCTGATCGACGTTGTCCATGACCTTGCCGTTGCCAATGCGCAGAAACGCATAGACAATCCCCTGCTTCTTGTCGCCCAGAAGCGTGGCGATACGGATGGTGTTGACCGAGGTGGGACACAGCGCCATCAGGCGCGGATGCTGAATGACGCGCTCCTCGATGATGCCGATTTGCCCCGCCAGCAGCTGCTTGAGAAAATCATCCTCGCGGCCCTGCCAGTCGCTTTCGGTATAGCGGGCGATACCCACGCCGCTGCTGCCTTCCAGCGGCTTGGCGATGATGTCCGGATGAGCCGCCAAAAACGCGGTGAAGGCCGCCGGGTCCGTGTCCGGACTCAGTTTCATCCAGCCTCGTCCCACCTCCTCCTTGAACAGCTCGTTGAAGGTGGCCTTGTCATCAAAGAGGTACCAGTATGCCTTGTCGTTCATTCGCCGGACGATCTGGTTGCTCAGGCCGCGCGTGATTTGCGTTTTGCGCTGCGCGTCGTTGAGGCGGTACATCTGTGCGATTTTGTAGTCCACGTATCCGGCGTTGTATTTCAGCGCGCAGCGCAGCATGTCGCACAGCAGCCACAGGCGGCTCCTGCCGCTCTTGTGGCGCAGCATGCCGGCCGTTTTCCACATGGCCTTCCAGTCCATGCGCACCAGGCGCTTTACAAAGAAGGAAAATTTCGACATACCCCGGCCTCCCCCGCCTTATACGTTGAAGCGGAACAGCACTACGTCGCCGTCGCGCATGACGTAGTCCTTGCCCTCGCTGCGCACCAGGCCCTTGTCGCGGCAGGCGGCCATGCCGCCCTGAGCCTTGAGGTCCTCATAGGCTACCACCTCGGCCCGGATGAAGCCGCGCTCAAAGTCCGTGTGAATCTTGCCCGCGGCCTGCGGCGCCTTGGTGCCCCGCCGGATGGTCCACGCCCGGCATTCATCCGCGCCCGCCGTAAGAAAGGAAATCAGGCCCAGCAACGTATAGCACGCGGCGATCAGCCGGTCCAGGCCGCTCTGCCCCAGGCCCAGCTCGTTCAAAAAGGCATCCTTTTCCTCCGGCTCCATCTGCGCGATCTCTTCCTCGATCTGCGCGCTGATGGTAAACACCTGCGAACCCTCGGCCTGCGCGATCTCCCGGACGGCTTTCACATGCGCGGATTCCTCCTGACCGATCTCGCTGTCGGCGATGTTGGCCGCGTAGATCACGGGCTTATCCGTCAAAAGGAACCACCCGTTTATGATTTCGCGCTCCTCCTCGCTCATGGCAAAGGTGCGCGCGGGCTTGCCCGCCTCCAGATGGGCGCGCAGGCGCTCGCCCACGTCCGCCTCCAGCGCTTTGAGCTTGTCACCGTTTTTCAGCAGATGGCGCGCCTTCTCCGTGCGGCGCTCCACGGTTTCCAGGTCCGCCAGCACCAGTTCCAGGTCGATCACCTCGATGTCGCGCCTGGGGTCGATGCTGCCGTCCACATGGATGATGTTCTCATCCTCAAAGCAGCGCACCACATGCACGATGGCGTCCACCTCGCGGATATGGGACAGAAACTTGTTCCCCAGCCCCTCACCCCGGCTCGCGCCCTTGACCAGACCGGCGATATCCACAAACTCCACCGTCGCCGGCGTCACCTTCTTGGGCTGATACATCCTGGCCAGCTCGTCAAGCCGCCTGTCCGGCACGGGCACCACGCCGGTGTTGGGCTCGATGGTGCAGAAGGGATAGTTGGCCGCCTGCGCGCCCGCGCGGGTGATGGCGTTGAAAAGCGTGCTCTTGCCTACGTTGGGGAGTCCCACGATACCCAGCTTCATCTTCGTCCACTTCCTCAGTATATGCGTTGTCCAACAGGTAGTATAGCCTGATTTGGGCAAAAAAGCAATTTATGCCGTGGGAAAAGTGAAAACGCTGCGTGTCCGCCGGGGTTGTCGAATGCCGCACAAAAGGCCCGCGCCTTTGCGCCGGAGGACACAGGTGCGGGCAGCAATAAGAAGAGAGGGGCCGATAAAACGGCGCGCTTTTAGACGATCACCTTGAAATGCTCGGCGTTGATTACCTGCTTGCCCACAAAAATAGGGCATTTGCTGGGGTTGTACACGATGCTTTGAATCAGCAGCAGCGGGCTTTCCTGCGCCACCTGCAAAAGCTGGCTTTCCTTGGAAGTGGCGTTGCAGATTTCAATGCTGCGGCGCGCCGTTGCCAAAGGCGTTTTTTTCTGGTGCAGCAGGTCGAACAGGGATCTGTTGTTGAGATCCTCATCCAGCAGAAAACTGTAGAACATGGGGAACCAGTTGGTTTCCACCGCCATGGGAGCGTCGTCCACAAAGCGCAGTCGGGAAATAAGAATCACATGATTCTCCTGGCATTTCAGCGCCTCTTTGACAAACAGCGGCGCAGGTACCACGGATTGTTCCAGCGTTTTGCTTCCCGCTTCGGTGCCGTTAAGACGGCAGCTTTCGGAAAAGCTGACAACCTGGGTTAAATCGCGGTTTTGCTTGGGAGATAC
>CALVKX010000266.1 GCA_944333375.1 uncultured Eubacteriales bacterium | reverse complement strand
ACCTGGAACATGCGCGCGTCGTGCATGTAGATGGCGTTTTCATGCAAGAGCATGGGAACGGTGAAGCGGTCCATCTCGCCGACAACGCGGTGATGGGCGGGATCGGTGATGTCGATGATGACAAAGTTCTCCGTCCGGGCGCTGCGCAGGCTGATTTCACCCGAGGGCAGCTCCTCCTCCATCCAGTAATATTTGTGGTCCACATGCCTGAGGATGTTGTTTTCCGTCAGGTATTCCAGAAACTGCGCCGTGTCCGCCACATCCCCGAAGCGCTCGCCCTCCTCAAAGGGAAGCTCATAGGCGGCGCATTTGATGTGGGAAAGCAGGATATAGAGGTTGCTTGGCTGGACGAGGGCGTGCTCGGGCGAGGCGCGGAAGAAGTAGTCCGGGTTTTGGATGACGTACTGGTCCAGCGCGGCCGAGGAAGCCACCAGGATGGTCAGCGCCGTTCCCTTGCGCCGGCCGGCCCGGCCCGCCTGCTGCCAGGTGCTGGCGATGGTCCCGGGATAGCCGCACAGGACGCAGGCGGTGAGCGAGCCGATGTCGATGCCCAGTTCCAGCGCGTTGGTGGACACGACCATGTCCACCTCGCCCGAGCGCAGGCCGCGCTCGATGTCGCGCCGCTCGGAGGGCAGGTAGCCGCCCCGGTAGCCGCGCACGCGGCCGGTGGCGCCGTAGGCGTTGCGCACACATTCCTTCATGTGGCGGGTGATGACCTCCACCTGAAGCCTGCTTTTGCAAAAGACGATGGTGGGAATCCCGTTTCTCAGGAGGCCCTCGGCGATGCGCTTGACCTCGTTGACCACGCCGCGGCGGATGCCGAGCTGGCGGTTGACCACGGGCGGGTTGTAAAAGACGAAATGCCGCTCGCCCATGGGCGCGCCGTTTTCGGTGACGGAAGCCACCTCCCTGCCGGTGAGCTGGGAGGCCAGCTCGACGGGATTGGCGATGGTGGCGCTGCACAGGATGAAGCGCGGATGGCTGCCGTAAAACGCGCACAGGCGCATCAGGCGGCGCAGGACATTGGCCAGATGGCTTCCAAAGACGCCGCGGTAGGTGTGCAATTCGTCGATGACGATGTATTCCAGGTTTTCAAAGAGCTTGACCCACTTGGTGTGGTGAGGCAGGATGTTGGCGTGGAGCATGTCGGGATTGGTGACCACGATATGGCCCGCCTCCCGGATGGCCTTGCGCGCCGCGGCCTGGGTGTCGCCGTCGTAGGTGTAGGTCTTGATGTCCACGCCGAGGGCTTCGATCATGTCGTACAGGCCGCTGACCTGATCGGCCGAAAGCGCCTTGGTAGGAAAGAGATACAGCGCCCGCGCGTCGTTGTTTTCAAGGATGGCGGAGACCACCGGCAGGTTGTAGCACAGCGTCTTTCCGCTGGCGGTGGGGGTGACCACCACGAAATCGCGGCCCTCGCGCGCCAGGCGAAAACATTCCGCCTGATGGCAGTAGAGCCGGTAGATGCCGCGCGCGGCGAGGACCTCCCGAAGACGGGGGTCCATCTCGTCGGGCAGGGGCTCATAGCGGCCTTCCGTGGCGGGAAGGGTGCGCCATTCGGTGACGCAGTCCATAAACGATCGGTCCGCCTTGAGGCGGCCGATGAGCTGGTCGATGTTCATAAGGCAAGCTCCTGTCTCGGGGTCACTGGGCGGCAGCCAGCGCGATCAACTCGCCAAAGCCGTCCGTCATCTCCTCCGTGCCGTCCATGAGCGTCCACATGGCCTGCGCGTCGGGAATGGATTCGATCAGCGCCCGGCTTTCCTCATAGGGGAGCAGAAACGCGGTGGTGGACAGGAAATCGCCCAGGGCCGAATCCGGGTGCAGAATCGTCACGGCGTGCATGTGCGCGGCGGGGTAGAGGGTCTCGGGATCGATGAGGTGATGGTAGTTGACGCCGTCCACGGTGTAATAGCGCTGGTAGTCGCCGCTGGTGACGATGGACAGGTTCACCGCGCCCAGCGTCTCGCGGGTGCTCACCCCGTCCAGGTCCTCCACGCCCACCACCCAGAAGTCGCGGCCATCCAGCGGCTTGCCGCCGCAGACCACGTTGCCGCCGGCGTTGAGCAGGAACGAATCCAGACCGTTTTCCCGAAGCGTTTCGGCGGTCCGCTGCGCGGCGTAGCCCTTGGCCACCGCGCCCACGTCCAGCGAGAGCGCGGGGTCCTCGAAATAGACCGTCCCGGCCTCCTCGTCCAAAACGACCTGATCGTAGTCCATATGCTCCGCAGCCTCGCGCAGCGCGGCCTCGTCGGGAAGCGAGACGCCTTCCTCCCGCGCGTCGTGCCACAGCTCCAGCACCGCGCCCATGGCGGGATTGAGCGCGCCGCCGTAGCGCTCGCGCCAGCCGCGCACGGTGACGAGCAGGTCCATCAGTTCAGGCTCCGCCGCCACAGGCGCCTTGCCCGCGCTCTGGTTGACCAGGTAGAGGTTGTTTACCCCTTCATAGGCGTTGTACTTGTCGAAGATGCGGTGATAGCGCAGCATCTCGCTTTCCACCAGCCCGGCATAGGTCTGGAACTCCGCCTGATCGCGGGTATAGGCGGTGAAGATGACGACCGTGTCAAAGCAGCCGAAAAAGGTATAGCGGTATTTCTGATAGCTCTCGGCTCCCACGGCAGCGCAGGACGCGGTCAGCAGCAGCACGGCGATGAGCATACAGGCCAGGATTCGTTTCATTGGGGCACCTCCGGGTCTCAAAAGGGCAGACCGGACGGTCTGCCCCTTGTAGATACTTGCCATAAGCGTTACTTCGCGGCCTCGTAGATGGCGCTCAGGGCCTCGAGCACGGCGTCGGTGGTGACGGTGGCGCCGGAGATGGCCTCGACATCGCCCTCGGCCAGCGGGAGGGTTTTGTCGACGAACTGGAGCTGGAACAGGGGGTCGAGGGCGTTGGCGCCCAGGCCGTCGGTCTCAGAAAACTGCTCGTCGCCGATCTTGATGGACTTGATGGTCAGGCCGTCGAGCGTCACCTTCACGGACACGGGGCCTGCGAAGCCCTGCGCGGCGGTGGCCCAGACGGTGCCCTCGTTGATGACTTCGGCGGCGGGCGCTTCGGTGCTCTCGGGCTCCTCAGCGCCTTCCGCCCCGGTCACATAGATGGCGGTGGGGCCGTCCGCACCGCCGATGACGGCGGTATCGGCGCTGGCCGCCTCATAGATGGCGTTCA
>CALVKX010000265.1 GCA_944333375.1 uncultured Eubacteriales bacterium | reverse complement strand
CCGCGATAGCCGCATATCGCGCGGGAATTGAGGGGCGCCCCGTACGTTCCCCATACGCGCTGGTATGAGGACGCGCAGGAGCTGCTGGCCCGCGACGATCTCGACGGCGTGTTCATCGGCACCCGCTGCCCGCTGCATACGCCCCTGGCCTGCCGGGTGCTGAAAACGGGCATGCCCTTGTTTCTGGAAAAGCCCGTGTGCATCAGCCCAGAGCAGTACGAGGCGCTGCGCGAGGCGGGTCTGGGGCGCGAAAAGCGCGTGGTAGTGAGCTTTCCGCTGCGCTTTTCCACCATCACCCTTGAAATGGAAAAGCTCGTCCGCAGCGGCAGCCTGGGCCGGCTGACCATGGTGCAGGCGGTCAACAACGTGCCCTACGGCAGCGTCTACTACCACAGCTGGTACCGCGATCCGGCGCAGACAGGCGGGCTGTTTTTGCAGAAGGCCACGCACGACGTGGACTACCTGTGCTTCCTGACCGGGGAAAAACCCGTGTCCGTGTGCGCGGCCACCGCCAAGCTCTACTACCGCGGCGACCGTCCCGCGGGCCTGCGCTGCCCCGACTGCCCCGATTACCGCACCTGCCGGGAGAGCAGCTACGTGGTCGGCCGCATCCTCAAGGAGGACGTACAGGGCGACGCCTGCTGCTTTGCGAAGGATACCGGAAACGAGGACGGCGCGGCCATGATCCTGACCATGGAAAGCGGCATGATCGTCACCTACAGCCACAACTTCACCGTCAAGAAAGGCGCGGGCAGGCGCGGCGCGCGGCTCATCGGCACCGACGCCAGCGCGGAGTTTGACTTCTACACGGCGCAGATCCGCGAGGACCGCTACCTCACCCCCCAGACCGTCACGCGGCAGTTTTGCTTTCCAAACGGCAACCACTTCGGCGGCGACGAGGCGCTGGCGCTGGAGTTCCTGCGCGTGATGGACGGCCAGCCCTCCCGCTCGGACCTGACCGACGGGCTCCGCAGCGCGGCGGTGTGCCTCGCGGCC
Source organism: uncultured Eubacteriales bacterium (assembly GCA_944333375.1). The sequence continues at coordinate 2,199 of CALVKX010000265.1, read as the reverse complement.
CGGCGGGCGGCGCAGAGCGGACGCTTCGTCACCATCGACTACTAAGGAAGAGGAGGATGCAGCATGCTCGTCGATCTCAAAACCATTCTCTCCCGCACCCGCAAGGAGGGCTATGCGGTGGGGCTGTTCAACTGCGTGACGCTGGAGATGACGCGCGGCATCATCGCCGCCGCCGAGGAGCTGCGCTCGCCGGTCATCATCGGGCCGGGGGAAAGCCTGCTGCCCGGCGCTTCGCTGGCGGACTACGCCGACATGATGCTGGGCATCGCCAAACGCGCCAGCGTGCCGGTGGCCGTTCACTTCGACCACGGCTTCACCCCGGAGCTGGTGGAGGAGGCCATCTCGCTGGGCTATACGTCGGTCATGTACGATTGCAGCATGCTCCCCTTTGAGGAAAACGTGCGCCTGAGCCGCGAGATGGCCAAGAAGGCCCACGCCGCGGGCTGCTCGCTGGAGGCGGAGATCGGCCATGTGGGCTCCAACGGCTCGGCCGAGGAGGACGTCGCCCGCACCGTCTACACCCGGCCGGAGGACGCGCTGCGCTTCGCCGCCGAGAGCGGCTGCGACGCGCTGGCCGTGGCCATCGGCACGGCGCACGGCGTGTACGCCACGGCGCCGAAGCTGGACCTTGAGTGCCTTGGCGCCATCGCGGCGGCCTGCCCCTGCCCGCTGGTGCTGCACGGGGGCAGCGGGCTTTCGGAGGAGCAGTTCCGCGCGTGCGTGGCGGGCGGCATCTCCAAAATCAACATCTTCACCCACAACAACCTCGCCGCCGCCCGCGCCGCCAACGCCCACTTTACCGAACGCACCGGGGCGTTCGAGCTGATGCCCTTCGTGACCGACGCTGTCAAGCAGGAGACGATGGACCACATCCGTATCTTCGGTAGCGAAGGGAGGGCCTGACCATGCGGCCCTGCATCGCGGCGCTGGACGTGGGCACCACGTCCGTCAAGGCGTGCGTGTTTACGCCGGAAATGGATCTGATTTCCTGCCGCGTGCAGGAGTACGCGCTCGACGCGCGCGACGGGCGGGTGGAGGCGCGGCCGGAGACGTATCTCGCCGCGGCGCGGGACGCCATGCGCGCCGCGCTGGCCGCCGCGCCCGGCCATCGCCCCGGGGCGCTGGGCTTGACCACGCAGGGCGAGACGATGGTCCCCGCGGATGCGCGGGGCGAGGCGCTGCGGCCCTTTCTGGTATGGCTGGACGGCCGCGCAGGGGCGCAGGCCGCGGCGCTGGAAGCGCGTCTGGGAAGCCAGCGCTTTTATGAGACGACGGGCCTGCCGCGGCTAAGCGGCGCCACGCCGCTGGCCAAGGCGATGTGGCTGTTTGAAAACGAGCCGGACCTCATGCGCCGCGCGGAGCGGCTGCTTCTGCTGGAGGATTATCTGCTGGGCCGGTTTACGGGCCGCGCGGTCACCGAGCCCGCGGTGCAGACCTCCACCGGCTGGTATGACATCCGCCGGGACCGCTGGTGGACGGAGGCGCTGGACGCCGCCGGAATTCCCGCGCGGCTGCTGCCGCCATGTGTGCCGTGCGGGGAAACGGCGGGCCCGCTTCAAAAGGAGGCGGCAGAGCTGCTGGGTCTGCCGGCGGGCATCCCCGTGGCGGCGGGGGCCATGGACCAGACCGCCGCCGCGCTGGCCGCCGGGGCCGCGGAGCCGGGTGCGGTGACGGAAACCACAGGCACCGCGCTGGTGATGGCCGCCTGCACCGAGCATCCCGCCTTCCCGCCGGAGGGCCGCGTGACGGTGTACCGCCACGCGCTGCCGGGCAGGTATCTGTACCTGCCCATCGGCAACACCGCGGGCATGGCGCTTCGCTGGTTTCGGGACGTGTGCTGCCCGGACCTGCCCGCCGGGGGCGCGGGCTATGCCGCGCTGGACCGGGAGGCCGCCGCTGTGCCCCTGGGCTGCGAGGGCGTGACGTTTCTGCCCTTCCTGGCGGGCGCGCCCGATCAGGACGAATGCCCCGGCGCGCGCGGGGCGTTCTACGGCGCGCGGCTGTCCACCACGCGGGCCCATCTGGCGCGCAGCGTGATGGAGTCGGCGGCGTTCATGATCCGCGACTTTCTTGCCGACCTGGAGCGGCTGGGCTGCCCGGCGCGGGAGGTGCGCTCGCTGGGCGGCGGCGCGCGCAGCGCCGTCTGGCTGCAAATGAAGGCCGACATCTGCGGCCGCGCCTTCCGCGTGCCCGCCTGCA
>CALVKX010000264.1 GCA_944333375.1 uncultured Eubacteriales bacterium | reverse complement strand
ATAGCAGCAGTCGCATCCCATGGGCAGGCCATGCAGCTTGCCCATGAAGTGGTCCTCCAGCCCCGCGCGGATGAACTGGCGGCTGTCATAGAGATACTCCGGGCCGATGAAGCCAACCACGGTGTTGACCAAAAACGGCGAAAAGTGCCGTGCAAAGCCATAGCAGCGCGATTCCATGGTGAGCTGATCCCAGCCGTTATGCGCATCGGAGGACAGCTCGCTCCCCTGCCCCGTCTCAAAGTAGAGCTGGTTGGGTCCGTGCGAGGTCCCCTCGCGCGCCATCATATCGCGGGCCTGGGCGATCAGCTCCGCGCTGATGCCAAAGGCCGCGTTGCCCTTTTCCGACCCGGCGATGCTCTGGAACATCAAATCGCAGGGCGCGCCGTTTTTCACCGCCTCCATCTGCGTGGTGATATGCGCCAGCACACAGATCTGGGTGGGGATGTCGTAGCGCCGCTTGAGCTCGTCAAAGCGGGTGAGGATGGCCTGTACGCTCGCGGTGGAGGCGTCCACGGGGTTGAGGCCGATCACCGCGTCGCCCATGCCGTAGGACAGCCCCTCCAGCACGCTGGCGGTGATGCCCTCCACGTCGTCCGTGGGATGGTTGGGCTGGAGCCGCGCCGAGAGCGTGCCCGGCTCGCCGATGGTGGTCACGCAGGTGGCCGTCACGCGCATGCGCGCGGCCGCGTAGATCAGATCGAGGTTGGACATGAGCTTGCAGACCGCGGCGATCACTTCGCTGGAAAGGCCGCGCTGCATGCGCGAAAGCTCCTCGGGCGCGGCGGAAAGAATCCGCTCCCGAAGCGCCCCGATGCTCAGGTCCTGATACTCCCGATAGACCTCCTGGTTCAAGCCGTCCAAAATCAGCCGGGTAACCTCGTCCTGCTCATAGGGCACGGCGGGATGCTCGCAGATGTCCCGCACCGTCAGTTCGCTGAGCACGATGCGCGCGGCGACGCGCTCCTGCGGCGTTTCCGCCGCCACCCCGCAAAGCTGGTCCCCCGATTTTTCCTCATTGGCCTTTCCCATGACCTCCCGCACATCCCGGAAGGAATAGGTATGGCCTCCCAGACATACGCTTAGCCGCAAAGCCCTTACCTCCCCGCTGCAAACGCAAGCGTCTTTACGATCACCGGGATCACCCGTCCGCCCGACAGCGGCACCCCGATATCCACCGTGTCGCCGTAGGTCAGCGCGATCCCGTCCATGCACAGAAACGGCGTGTCCTTCGGCCACAGGCGCATAAGCGCCTGTCCCAGCGCCTTGGCCATATCCTGACGCAGAATCAGCACCTTGGGCGAGTAAGGCGCCATGGCCGCCGCCAGCGCCTGCGCGGCCCGCTCCACCAGCTCAAAGCCGGGCGCCGTCACGCCTTCCATGCAGATGGCGCACTCACCGTCAAAGATGCGGTACTGCTCCCTGACCGCGGCCTCCAGGCCCGGCAGGTCCTCCGGGCCGCGGAAGGGCACCTTGCCCGTGGGCAGGGAGGGAAGCGGAAAGGCCATTCCCTGATAGCAGATCGTGCTGCCGGAGACAGCCACGCTGTAGGCGCCCGCACCGATTACCGTGGCGTAGCTGCGCTCGGCGGGCCTGACCACGTGCCCGGCGCTGAAAAACAGGGAACCGGCCAACGCCCGGCCCAGCGCCCCGCCCAGATCATGGAAGCGCTCCGTCTGCGCGTCCGTTCCATAGATACATTCCGCAACGCCCCCGGAAAACGTGTACAGATCCGGCTTGCCCACGTCCGGCAGGCACGCGTCCACGCACAGCGCGTCGTGCAGCGGGCTGCGCGGCCTCAGCCCCGCCGCCTCCTCCAGCACGGCGGCCATGCGCCGCGCCAGGCGCTCGGTTTCCACGCCCGCAAGCGTCCGTCCCGGCTCGAGCAAAACGCCCGCGTCCCGGGCGATCCGCTCCATCGCCGGGGAAAAGGAAAGGACGGTTCGGTTGTCCTCCTCAAAGCGCAACAGCCGCCCCCCGATGTCCAGACAGCCGGTGGCCACAGGCTCCCCGCGCTCAAACAGCGCCATGTTCGCCGTGCCCCCGCCGATGTCGGTATTGAGTACCCGCTTGCCGCCCGTGCGCGAAAGCTCTGCCGCGCCGGACCCGCGGCCCGCGAGGATGCCCTCCAGCGCCGGGCCGGCTGTTGCGACCACAAAGTCGCCCGCCAGGCGGGAGAGCGCCTGGGCGACCGCCCGCGCATTGTGCTTTCGCGCCGTCTCGCCCGTGATGATGACCGCACCCAGCCGGATCTGCTCCGGACGGATGCCCGCCGCATCGTATTCCCGGCTGATGATGCGCTCCACGCCCTCGGCGTCGATGGTATCCTGGGTCTTCAGGGGCGTCAGGCTCAGGGGCGCCCGGTAGAGGATGCGCTTGTCGGTGATCTGGATGCGCGGAACCGAAAAGGCCGATGCCGTGTTGGAAAGCGTGATGGCGCTAAAGACGCACTGCGTGGTGGAGGTTCCGATATCAATTCCCACGCTCAACAGCCTCTCCTCACGCATGCGTCGCTTCCTCCGTTTTCCGCTGTCGCCAAATCTCCCGGTTTTATTCATTTTATATGGCAATGCATTGCTTGTCAACCATTTTTCCGCAGGGGTGCATTTGTCCCTTCGGCGCTTAAAATATTGGCTCTTTCCGGATTGACATCCAACTATCCTCCCTGTTATAATACCAGTATGTTGTATGCTATTCGTGCATAACTTGCCATGACACGTCATTTCTGCTCATTTTTAAAAGGGGGATTTCTGCGCTCGTTTCAGGTGACTGGAAAGTATTTTTCTTATTTTTAACCTTTCCTTTATCTTCGTATCATTTCAAACAGGTACACTGTTTGAGATTGTGTTGGACCCAATCTAACCAAAACGTGAAGGAGGAACCCGATCATGAAGAAAATCCTGTGCCTCATCCTGTGTCTAACCATGCTGCTAGGCTGCACCTCCGCCCTGGCGGATGAGGCCGCCGCGGCTGCCGCCGCAGAAGCTGCCGCCACGATGACCGTTGAAGAACTGGTTGCTGCCGCTCAGGGCGAGGGCCAGTTGTTCTCCGTGGGCATGCCGGACGAGTGGGCCAACTGGAAGTCCCTGTGGGCCTATATTACCGACACCTATGGCATCAAGCATTCCGACACCGACATGTCCTCCGCCGAGGAGCTCGCCCGTTTCGCGCTGGAAGGCAAGGCTGACGCCGACATCGGCGA
>CALVKX010000263.1 GCA_944333375.1 uncultured Eubacteriales bacterium | reverse complement strand
TGCGAATACAAGTGCGGCATGCACATCAACGAGGACTGCTTCCTGGCCGAGATCATCGACCCCGACACCGGCGAGGTCCTGCCCCTGGGCGAGGAGGGTGAGCTGGTGCTCACCACTTTGGCCAAGGAGGCCCAGCCCGCCATCCGCTACCGAACGCGCGACATCACCCGCCTCATCGAGGAGCCCTGCGCCTGCGGCCGCACGCAGCTTCGCATGGAGAAGATCAAGGGCCGCAGCGACGACATGCTCATCATCCGCGGCGTCAACGTCTTCCCCTCGCAGATCGAGAGCGTGCTGGTGGGTCAGCCGGGCATCGGCCCGCACTACGAGATCGTCGTCACCCGCGAGCATTTCACCGACCATCTGCAGGTCAAGGTGGAGCTGGTGGATGCCTCGCTGCTTGAAAAGTACAGCGAGCTGGAAAAGCTGCGCGACCGGATTCGCGCGCAGCTGAGAACCGTGCTGCAGCTGGATGTCGAGGTGACGCTGGTGTCGCCCAACACCCTCAAACGGTTTGAAGGAAAGGCCAAGCGGGTCACGGACCTGCGCTAAGGAGGAACGAAGCAATGGACGAGAAAATGCTCACGGATGACGTATTCGTGGCAAACCCCATCGAGGAGCGCCTGATGCTGGGCAACGAGGCCGTCGCCCAGGGCGCCTGGGAGGCGGGCGTGCGCGTCGTGGCCAGCTATCCCGGCACCCCCAGCACGGAAATCACCGAGTGCGTGGCCCGTTTCCCCGAGGTGGACTGCCAGTGGGCACCCAATGAGAAGGTGGCCACGGAGGTGGCCTTCGGCGCGGCCATGGCCGGCGCGCGCGCCATGACGTGCATGAAGCATGTGGGCGTCAACGTGGCCGCCGACCCCATTTTCACCGCCGCCTATACGGGCGTCAACGCGGGCCTCGTGGTCGTGTGCGCGGACGACCCCGCCATGTATTCCAGCCAGAACGAGCAGGACAGCCGCTACTACGCGCGCTCGGCCCACATCCCCATGCTTGAGCCCTCCGACAGCCGCGAGTGCCATGCCTTCGCGCGCCTGGCCTTCACCATGAGCGAGGAGCTCGATACCCCGGTGTTTCTGCGCCTGACCACCCGCGTGGCGCACGCGCGCAGCGTCGTGGCCATCGGCGAGCGCGGCGAGGTCCCGCTGAGGCCCTATGAAAAGGACGCCATGAAATACGTCATGATGCCCGGCATGGCCCGCAAGCGCCATGTCAAGGTCGAGGCGCGCGAGGACTTTCTCCGCGAGGCGGCCAACCGCCTGCCCATCAACGTCGTCAAGATGCGCGACACGTCCGTGGGCGTCATCACCAGCGGCGTGTGCTACGAGTATGTCCGTGACGCCATGCCCCATGCCAGCACCCTCAAGCTGGGCATGGTCTACCCGCTTCCCATGAAGCTCATCCGTGAATTTGCGGGCAAGGTGGACCGCCTGATCGTGGTGGAGGAGCTGGAGGGGCTCATCGAGCGCGACATCCTGGCGGCGGGGATTCCCTGCGAGGGCAAGCGCTTCACGGGCGTGCAGGGCGAATTGAGCGTGGAGAAGCTCAGAAACGTCCTCCTGGACGCGCCCATGCCCAAGGGGGAGGAGGCTTCCATCCCGGCCCGCCCGCCGGTGCTGTGCCCCGGCTGCCCGCATCGCGGCGTGTTTTATGTGCTCAATAAACTGGGCCTGCGCGTGATGGGCGACATCGGCTGCTATACGCTGGCCGCGCTGCCGCCGCTGAGCGCCATGGACGCCTGCCTGTGCATGGGCGCGAGCATCGGCATGGCCGGCGGCGCGGAGCGCGCGCAGGGCAAGGCGTTCTCGCGCGGCACCGTGGCGGTGCTGGGCGACAGCACGTTCATCCACAGCGGCATCACCTCGCTCATTGACGCGGTGTACAACCGCGAGACCATCACCGTCGTCATCCTGGACAACCGCATCACCGGCATGACCGGCCACCAGCAAAACCCCGCCACCGGCTATGACATCCACAACCAGCCCGCGCCCCAGCTCAACCTGGAAAAGCTGGTGGAGAGCTGCGGCGTGAGCGACGTGCGCGTGGTGGACCCCTTCGACCTCAAGGCCACCGAGCAGGCCGTGCGCGAGGCCGTGGCCAACGAGCAGGTCAGCGTGGTCATCGCGCGCCGGCCCTGCGCGCTTTTGGACAAGACCGTCCGTCCGCCCTATGTGATCGACGGGTGCCGCGGCTGCGGCGCGTGCATGAAGCTCAGCTGCCCGGCCATCGAGCGCCACGGAAAGCTGGTCGAAATCAACCCCGCGCTGTGCAGCGGCTGCGGCATGTGCGCGCAGGTCTGTCCCTTTAAGGCCATCAAGAGCGGCAGGGAGGAACGCGTATGAACAAGGCGGCATTTGATCTGGTCATCGTGGGCGTAGGCGGACAGGGCACGCTGCTGGCCAGCAAGATTCTGGGCCGGCTGGCCCTGAGCGAAAACTGCGGCGTCAAGGTCAGCGAGGTTCACGGCATGAGCCAGCGCGGCGGTAGCGTCATCACCCACGTGCGCGTGGGCGACAGCGTTCATTCGCCCATCGTCTCCCTGGGCGGCGCCGACTACCTCATCAGCTTTGAGGCGCTGGAAGCCTCCCGCGCCGCCTGCTACCTCAAGCCCGGCGGAACGGCCATCGTCAACACCCAGCGCATTTTGCCCATGCCCGTCATCACCGGCGCGGCGGCCTATCCCGACGACGCGCTCTTCGCCCTGTCGTCCTACCGGGTGGAAAGCGCCGACGCGCTGGGCATCGCGGTGGCCTGCGGCAGCCAGAAGGCGCTCAACCTCGTGCTTCTGGGCATGTTCAGCCGCCATCTGCCCTTCGGGGAAAAGGCCTGGCAGGACGCCATCGCTTCCTGCGTTCCCCAAAAGACGCTGGAGGTTAACCTGGCGGCCTTCGCGCGCGGCCGCGCACTGATGAACTAAGCCAAGAACCGGCACAAAGGAGAGAGCACCCATGGAGCATGTCTACTGGAACCCGACGATGGAAACCATGCCGCGAGAGCAGCTTCGCGCCGTTCAGAACGAGCGCCTGCGCGACGTGGTGCGCCGCGTATACGAGCACGTCCCATTCTACCGCAACAAGATGCAGCAGCTTGGCATCACGCCCAACGACATCCATGGCGTGGAGGACCTCCACCTCCTGCCCTTCACCGAAAAGCAGGACCTGCGCAACAACTATCCCTTCGGCCTCTTTGCCGTGCCCCAGAGCGAGATCGTG
>CALVKX010000262.1 GCA_944333375.1 uncultured Eubacteriales bacterium | reverse complement strand
GCTGATTCTGCTGGTCAAGAGCCTGCTGGGCCTTCTGCACTCCTCCTCGCAGGGCGTGGGCGAGCTGGCGGATTTCCTGATGGGCTTTGCCATGCTCCTGCCCGCGGGGCTGATCTACCAGCGTAACAAGACCCGCAAGGGCGCGCTCATCGGCATGGCCGTGGGCACGGTGGTGGCCACCATCGTGGCGGTTCTGAGCAACCTCTATATCATGATCCCGTTCTACGGCACGGCCTACGGCATGCCGGTGGAAGCCATCGTGGGCATGGGCACGGCCATCATCCCCGCGGTGGACAGCGCGCTCAAGTTTGTGCTGCTCATCACCGCGCCCTTCAACCTGCTCAAGTGGGTGCTCATCAGCGCCCTCACGGGGCTGATGTACAAGCCGCTTTCGCCCATCCTGCACGGGCGCAAGCGCGCAAAGACGGAGGCGAAAGCGAATTGAACCTGCAAAGCCACAGCGCCGGGGAAACCCGGCGCATCGGCGCGTCGTTGGCCCGTCAGCTAAGGGCCAACGACGTTGTGCTGCTTCTGGGCGATATGGGCGCGGGCAAGAGCGAGCTCACGCGCGGCATCGCGCGCGGACTGGGGGTCACGGGCTATGTGACCAGCCCCACCTTTACCATTTTGCAGGTGCATGAGGAGGGGCGGCTGCCCCTGTATCACTTTGACTGGTACCGCCTGGAAAGCGCGGAGGAGCTCTACGAGCTGGCCATGGACGAGTACCTGCAAAACGGCGGCGTGGCGGTCGTGGAGTGGCCTTCGCGTGCGCCGGAGGCGATCCCGGCGTGCCGTCTGGAGGTGGAGATCACCGCCCTGGGCGACACGGACCGGGCGCTTTGCTTTACCCCCGTGGGGGGCTTTCGGGAACTGGATTGGAAAGGATTGATTCCATGAACCTGCTGGCGGTGGATACCTCGGGCCCCGTGGCGGGCGTAGCCGTGCTCAGGGATGGCGAGGTGGCCTACGAGGGCGCGGCTGTCAACCGCCTGACGCACTCGGTCAACCTCATGCCCATGATCGAGGAGGCCCTGAGCCGCGCCGGGCTGGACATCGGCCAGATCGACCTGTACGCCGCGGTCACGGGACCGGGGTCGTTTACGGGCGTGCGCATCGGGGTCAGCGCCATCAAGGGCATGGCCCACGGCGCGGGCAAGCGCTGCGTGGGCGTGGACGCGCTGGAGGCGCTGGCCGCGGGCGTGTGCCTCACCGACGCGCTGATCTGTCCCATTCAGGACGCGCGGGCGGGACAGGTGTATGGCGCGGCGTTCCTCGCGGGCATGCCGCCCATTCGCGTGCTGGAGGACATGGCCGAGGCGCTGCCCGCCTTCCTTGACCGGGCGCTGGCCGTGGCGGGGGAGCGGCGGCTGTGCTTCGTGGGCGACGGGGTGGAAAGGTACGCGGACGCCATCCTGGAGCGCCTGGGAGAGCGGGCGGTCATCGCGCCGCCGCACCTGCGTTTCCTGCGCCCGGCCGGCGTGGCGGCGATGGCGCAGCTGAGGCGGGAGGAGAGCGTGGACTATCTCTCCCTCATGCCCGTCTATCTGCGTGCGCCGCAGGCTGAGCGCGAGCGTGCCCGGCGGCTGGGAGGCGGAGCATGAGCGTCCTGTATCGCCGCATGACGCTTGCCGACGTGCCTCAGGTCCACGCCATCGAGGAGCGCACCTTCGCCACGCCCTGGTCGCGACAGAGCTTCGTGGACGAGATGACCACCAACAAGTGCGCCCGCTACCTCGTGGCCGAGGAGGACGGACGGGTCATCGCCTATGCGGGGGCGTGGATGATCTTCGAGGAGGGGCACATCACCAACATCGCCGTGGATGCCCCCTGCCGGGGCCGGGGCGTGGGCACGGGTGTCACACGGGCGTTGATGCAGTACGCCGCCAACCTGGGCGTTGAGTACCTCACGCTCGAGGTGCGAAGGAGCAACCTGGCCGCGCAGAGGATGTACAGGTCGCTGGGGTTTCTCGAGGTGGGCGTGCGCAAGCGCTACTATGAGGACAACGGCGAGGACGCCTACCTCATGGTCTGTCAGGACATGCCGCCGGTGGAAGCGGATTTTTCGGAGGAATAAGCGCCCGTGGCGCAAGCCAGAAGTATTTCCGAAAGGGAAATTTCTGGTTTTTTATTTTGCCATGAACCCTTTTCCTTTTTTCGTTGTCTTAATAGATGCCTGGGCAATGAAACACAGACCATCTTGGGGAGGAGATACCGTGAATACGCAGACCTTTCTGGAGGAAGCGGGCAAGCTGGAAAGGCTATTGTACTGCGTGGCCTGGTCGATGCTGTCCAACACGGACGACTGCGCAGACGCCGTGCAGGAGACGCTGATGCGGGCCTGGCAAAGCCGCGATACACTTCGCAACCTTCGTAGCTTCCGGCCGTGGATCACCCGCATCATGGTCAACACCTGCAACACCATGCTTCGCAAACGCACCGACCAGCGCTGGGTGCCGCTCGAGGAGGACATGGCCGTGCTGGACCCGCCGCAGGACGGCGGCTTTGACCTGGACGAGACGCTGGGCCGTCTGTCCCCCGAACACCGGGCCGTGGTGGTGCTCCATTACGTGGAGGGTTACAAGGTGCGCGAGATCGCCCAGATGCTCGGCATCCCCGCAGGCACGGTCAAAACCCGGCTGATGATGGCGCGGGTGCACATTCGCAGAAATCTGGTTCATTCTCCGCTGGAAGAAGGAGGACTCAGTCATGAGAAAGCGTGAGTACGCCGAGGCGGTGGAGCGCTGTATTCCCCAGACGCCCCCGGCTTTTCACCAGGCCATGAGGCAGACGCTGGACGCCATCGCGGCCCAGGCGCCCGCCGGAGAAAAGACCGCAAAAGCCCGGCCCGTCCTTTCCGGGCGTCGCGCGCTGGCGTTTGCGCTGGCGGCGCTGCTGCTCATCGCCACCGCGGCGGTGGCCGCGACCCATTGGAACCTCTTTGACGCCCTGAGCTTTCTGACCGGCGCCAATCCCGCCAACGCCGATCTGGTGATGCGGGGCAACCTGTATCAGACCACGATTAACAACGTGGAGATCACCGTGCGCGAGGCGGGCTACGACGGGCGGATGCTGCTGATTCAGTACGCCTACCGCATGCTGGACGTGGACACGCCGCTGGGCCTGTACCGGGAGGAATTCGCCGGCTATCCCGAGGACCAGCGCGAGGGTATTCTGGAAAAGGACGAGATCCTCCTCTACGAGCACAACGTGGGTTG
>CALVKX010000261.1 GCA_944333375.1 uncultured Eubacteriales bacterium | reverse complement strand
TTGCACCGTTCGCCTGTTCGTGCCAAGGGGCACGAACGGGCGGCGAACGGCGCAGGGTAGGCTTTCTTAAAAGAAATCCCTGCGACTCTGACAACTGAATTGTCAGAGTCGATCAAAAATAGTGATTTCCGATGGAATGAATTTCTGAAGCTGCCGCTGCTTTTTCAGTCCCTGCTGCGGATGAAGAGGCCCGTCCTATGGACGCTGCCTGACTGCTGGCCCTTTACCGGACACTGCGCGTATTTTGATTATTGCGGCTGCGGGCGCTGGCGCAGCGAATGCCACGATTGCCCACAGCAACGCGCCTATCCCATATGCGTGGGGCTGGACGGCTCCCGCCGCAACTACCGCATGAAAAAACAGGCATTTACCCTTCTGGAGCGCCTCACTTTTGCTGCGCCCTGCGAGTGGATGAGCGGGCCGCTGCGCGAATCATTTTTGGGAAAATTTCCTGTGAGGGTGATTCCCAACGGGGTGAACCGCGAGACGTTCCATCCAACTCCCGGCGACGTCCGTGCCCGCTATGGCCTGGACGGAGCGCGCGTGGTGCTGGCTGTAGCCTCCGAATGGGACGAGCGAAAGGGCCTGCGTTATCTGACGCAGGCCGCCCAGAAACTGGGAAAGGAATATCGGTTCGTGGTGATCGGGCTTGATGAGGCGCAGATCGCGGCTTTGCCGGAGGGTGTGCTGGGCCTGACGCGCACGCGGGATGCGACCGAGCTGGCCGCGTGGTACACCGCCGCGGACTGTCTGGCCAATCCCACCCTGGAGGACAACATGCCCATGGTGAATCTGGAGGCCCTTGCCTGCGGCACGCCGGTGGCCGTGTTCCGAACGGGCGGGTGCCCGGAAGCGGTGGACGAAAGCTGCGGCCGTGTGATCGACAAGGGGGACGTGGACGGGCTGTGCTGCGCAATCGCAGATCTGTGCAGGGAAACGACGTCGCTGGCGCCTGCCTGCCTTCTGCGCGCCGAGCGCTTCGACGCGCAAAACACGTTCCGGGCTTATCTTTCCCTCTATAAGGAGCTTTGTTTATGAACGTGCTGATGCTCTCGCTGATGTATCCGGAGGACACAAAGGATCAGGTCGCCCGCGATGCCAAGGACAAGCTGCAAAACCAGATCAACAGCTATCAGCGCGCCTTTGTGGAGGGCATTCGGGCCAACCTGCAGGACGGCGAAGAGATGGCTATCGTCAATGCGCTGCCGGTTGGGGCGTTTCCCCTGCGATACCGCTGCGCTGTGATTCCCTCCGGTTGGCATGACGGGCATGCGGTGTACGAGCTGGGATGCTTCAATCTGCCCGGCATCAAGCAGCGCGGCCGCGCGCGCAGGGCCGCCCGGCAGCTGGCTGGCTGGTGCTCGAGGGACCCATCCAACCGCGTTGTGCTGCTGTATACGATGTATCTGCCGTATCTTGAGGCCGTGGCGCGGGTCCGGCGGCGGTATTCCGACCTAAAGGCCTGCGTGATCGTGACCGATCTGCCCAACGAACTGGGGCTGGCATCCGGCAGGAAGGGCCTGCTCAAACGCATCGAGTATGCACGGGGGCGAAGAAGCATGGCCCTTTGTCGAAGCATGGACGCCTTTGTTCTGCTCACCCGTCCCATGGCGGACGCGCTGGGCGTGCATGATAAACCCTTCCTGGTGATCGAGGGGCTCATTCAGCGCGGGGAGGAACCGGCTCATCCGGCAGAGCAAGCTGAGTCGTCCGGCCGTCCTGCCGTGCTCTACAGCGGAACGCTGGAGCCTGACCTGGGTGTTGCGGAGCTGCTGGAGGCCTTTGCGGGTATGCCGGAATATGATTTGTGGATTTGTGGCCAGGGAAGCATGGACGCAGCGGTGGCGCAAGCGGCGGAAAACCACGCCAACATCCGCTTTTTCGGTTTCGTTTCCCACGAGAGGGCGCTGGAATTGCAGGCGCATGCCTCGCTGCTGATCAATCCGCGATCTCCCAGAGGCGTTTTCACCCGCTATTCCTTCCCCAGCAAAACGCTGGAGTACATGCGCTCCGGAAAGCCTGTAGCGTGCTACAGGCTTGAGGGGATTCCGAAAGAATACGATCCTTATCTTCGATACATCGAGGGGGAGGGCGCGGACGCGATTCGGCGCGCCGTGAGGGCGGTTCTCGCCCTTTCGCACCAAGAGCGTCGCTCGCTGGGAGAACGGGCGCGCGCATTTGTCATTGCTCACAAAACCCCGGAAGTCCAGTGTCGCCGCCTGGTCACCTTTTTGCGCGGCTTATGACATGCTGCGGTAGTTACCGGCCTGAAGCTCCGCCTGCTTCAGGCGTGCGATGACCGCGTCGTACTGGCTGTGACGGGTTCGCTGGAAGTCGCCCCGTTGAGGCGCTGGACCACGCGGAATTTCAGGAGGCGGCACGGGAAGCGATTGCCGTGACGACGACTCCGACCGGGAAGGCGCTGCCTGCTCACGCTTTGCAGGGGAAGCCTGGGCGCCGGACGAAGGCGCGGCCGCCGGCGCCTCAGGAACGTCCTCCATGCCGCTTTGGATGTAGGGCAGGCGCACGCTTTGGTACTCCAGCCATTTGATTTGCTTTTCGGCCCCCGTCAGGGCTGCGAATGGCGATACGCGATTGGTCATGTACGGTTCCCTCCTTACAGGCAAGAAAAAGGTTCACGCTCTCAGAATATGCACCCAAAGGGGGAGGGTGCGCAGGCGAAAGTCAGCCCATGCGGAGAGACAAGGTCAGAGAAACGCACCGAGACTGTCGCTACGCAGAGAGGCGTCGGGACCTTGAGGACTTCGCAGCGAATTCAGTACGGTGCGTCATGGTTGTTTCCATGCTTTGTTCGTCTTTTTGTCATGTTTGGGGAAGCAATCACTTGGAGCATTTTCATACAAAGAAGGCTGCGCAATGACCAAAATCAAGATCACGTCGCTGTGCGAGCGCCTGCCTTGCGATGATAAGCTGCAAGGCGAATCAAACTCCATCAGCAATCATGATGCGCGGCGATTATCTCATTCCCGGCCTTGTGCTATCGGATAGCAAAGAGTACTATATCGGGAAATATGGTCGGTTGCGCCGTGCCTACTTCAAAGAACGCCGGACCATTCCGAATACCGATCTCGTCGACACCGAAAAGCTGCTTTCTACTTGGAGGAAATCGACACCGCCGGGAGCGGCTGGAAATCATTGAAAAAACCATGATGCAGCAAGAGGGCGTAACAGAAGCCCTGAAAGCTGCCGACCAAATGGCATGGGTGCGC
>CALVKX010000260.1 GCA_944333375.1 uncultured Eubacteriales bacterium | reverse complement strand
CCATGGCGCAGATCAGCGCCGCCGGCACGGCGCTCAACCTGCTCCCGCCCAACGGCTTTGTGACGCCCGGCGCGTATTTCGAGTATCTGGAAAGCGAGCTTCGGGACCCCGAAAGCAACGTCCTGGAGATGCGCATCTACGCGCACCGCTAGTCCTCCCGCCGCATCGCCGCCTCCAGGGCGCGGCGCGCCTCCTCAAAACCGTATCCCCTTCGGGCCATGGCAGCCAGCATCTTGCCCATGGCCTTTCTTTCGTCCGCTTCCCCTGCGTAGCGCCTGAGGAGCTTGCGGGCCAGCGCCTCCGCGGCGTCCTCGCCCTCCTGCGCGTCCAGCGCCGCCACGGCCCGCTGCGCGCATGCGCGGCTGAGACCCTTCTGCGTCAGCTCGCGCAGGATGCGCGCCTGCCCCACCTGGCTGCGCGCGCGGGAGGCGGCCCATTCGCGGGCGAAGGCCTCGTCGTCCACGAGGCCCTCCTTTTCGAGCTTGTAGAGCACCATGTCCACCGTGTCGTCCATGTAGCCGCGCTCCGTGAGCTTTCTGCGAATCTCTCCTTCCGAGCGCGCCCTGACGGAGAGAAGCCGCACCGCGCCGTCCAACGCCTCCGCGTACTGGCGCGGGAGCAGCCAGGCCTTGAGCTCCTCCAGCTCCTCCTCGTTGCCGGGGGACAGCGGGAGGCGCTCCCGCCACGCCGCGCGGCCGAACCACAGCGCTTCGCCGCCCTCAAAGCGCACCATCGCGCCGCCCCGGCGCTCCTCAACCGAGGAAACGACGTCCCTCATGCCTCCCCGCCACCCCTTTCGCACAGGCAGGCGCGGATGAGGTCGCGGTTGACCAGGGCCAGATGGCCCTGCCGCTGCTCGCTGCACCCGCCGTCCAGGAGCGCAAAGCCGTTGCCCTGCGCGTCGAAGAACACCCCGTTGACCGCGCCATAGGCAAAGCCCTGATGGCCCCACAGCGTGCGGGGACAGACCGCCGGATCGTCCAAAACCACCAGCCCCATGCCGTGGCGCATGTTGACCGCCCTCTCCGGCCAGCCCGCCATGGGGCGGCGCATCTGCGCAAGGCTCTCCCCGTCCAGGAATCCCCCGGCGCCGTCCCACGCCGCCAGGGCCAGACGGGCCAGCCCCGGCGCGGTGACAAACAGGTTGCCCGCCGCCGGGAGGTAACGGTGCTCGGGGTCCGGGGCGTTCATGGGCCGCGCGGCCGCGATGCGCGCCCGCGCGTCGAAGGCCCGCCCCGCGGGCAGCACGCGCCAGCTGTCCGCGACGGCCTCCTGCGCCAGCGAGGAGGCGTCAAACGTGGCCCCGACGCCCAGCGGTCCAAACAGCTCCCGCTGCATCAGGCGCTCAAAGCTCTCCCCAAATCGCTTTTCCAGCAGGCTGCCCACCATGCCCGCCGCCAGGTTGCTGTAGCGGAAAACCGTTCCGGGCACGCAGGGGAGGTAGCTGTGCGGGTCCGAGAGCAGGGCGCTCAGGGGGGTATGCCGCTGGAAGGCGGCAAAGTAGGCCGGCGAATCCACGATGCCCGAGGTATGGCTCAAAAGCATGCCCAGCGTGACGGGCGCGTCGGGGCTGTGCGGGGATCGCACCCGCAAGCCCAGGAAGGCCGACACGTCCTCCCCCACGCTCAGGCGGCCCAGCGTCTGGAGGCGAAACACCAGAAGCGCCGTGACCATCTTGGCCACCGACGCCGTGCGAAACACCGTCTCCGGCGAGGCGCCGCCCACGCACACGCAGCCGGTCAGACGCCCCTTTTCAAAGCGCTGCACGCACGCGCTCACCGCGCGCCTGCGCCACAGGGCGCGGGCGAGCGCGTCCCCGCGCGGCGCGCGCCAGGTGCAGCGCCTGCCCAGCAGCGGCAGCGCCAGGCCGTACAGGGTATTTTTGAACGCGCCCACAGGCATGCGTTTCCCTCCCGTATCAGTTTTCTCCCGCGGACGGCAGCCGCAGCGCGGCCACATAGGCCGGAAGCGTCAGGCTGCACACGAGCGTATGCAGATGCAGCGCCAGCGGCGCCTCGCTGAGCACGGTACCCATCAGCCCCGCCGCGTCCAGCAGCCCCGCGGCCGCCAGAAGGCCCGTCCACAGCCGCACCCGGCGGCCGCTCCACAGCGCCGCCGCAGCTCCCAGCGCCCACAGCAGCGCGTACAGCCACGGATTTCCCAGCGCCGCCCAGCAGGCCGGCCAGAGCGCCGCGGCGGCCCACAGCGACCATGGCCTGCGCCCCGCCGTCCGCCGCAGCAGCACCAGCGCCGCCGCCAGGCACAGGATGAGGCTCAAATACTGCGACACGCGCAGTCCGCCCAGGTAGAGGCTGTCCTCCCTGAGGCGCTCGATGATGAAGCGCCCGCTGCCATAGATGAGCAGGTACCAGCACGTGACGCCGCCCGGCTCCTTCTCCCGCCTGCGCAGCGCCCACAGCGCCAGAAAGCCCAGCGCGTCCCACGCCGATTCATAGAAAAACGTGGCCATGTGCCACACATACTGCCCCGCCGTTGGAATCAGCACGCCCACGGGAAAGAACTGAAAGGCCGGGTCCGTGATCTCGGGACCGTAGGCCTCCATGTTGAAATAGTTGCCCCACCGGCCGATGGCCTGCGCAAGCAAAAGCCCCGGCGCGGCCATGTCCAGAAGGCGGAGAAAGGGCAGCTTCTTCCTGCGCGCGTAAATCCACGCGCCCAGCGCGCCGCCGATGACCGCGCCGTAGATGGCGATGCCGCCCTCCCAGATGTAGAGGATTTTTATCGGGTTGTCCCGGAACAGCTCCCACGTCATGGCCACGTAATACAGCCGCGCGCCCACGATGCCCGGCGGCACCGCGGCCAGCGCCACGTCGATGGCCGTGTCGCGCGGCAGGCCCAGCCTGCGCTCCTCTCGTCCCGCGAGCCAGATGGCCACGAGGATGCCCGTCACGATCAGCACGCTGTACCATTGGATGGGACCGATCACCGTCCTGCTGTAAGGAACCGCCATGCGCCTTCCCTCCGTCCAAAAGCGGCCCGCAGGGGTTCCCGCCGGCCGACCTCATTATATTCTTGGCCCGATGCGCTGTCAAGAATACGTCCCATGCCCCATCCGCCGGCGCCGGAGAAAAACGCTTTTTATGCGCTCTTTTGGGTATATATGCCAAACTGGCTCTTGAAATTTCTGCCGCAAACGTGTATACTGGACCAGTTGAGAGGAAGGATGAGCATTGGGGATGGGTTCCGCCGGTGATTCGTCCTCGCCAAGAA
>CALVKX010000259.1 GCA_944333375.1 uncultured Eubacteriales bacterium | reverse complement strand
CCAGCAAATTCGAGGCTATTCCCGCGGCATGAAGCAAAAGCTGGCCATCACCGGCGCGCTCATCCACGAGCCCAGCATCTGGGTGCTGGACGAACCCATGGTGGGCCTGGACCCGCAGAGCGTGTTCATGCTCAAGGAGGAGATGCGCCGCCATGCCGACAGCGGCCGCACGGTGTTTTTCTCCACCCATGTGCTGGATGTGGCCGAGCGCCTGTGCGATGAGATCGGCATCATCAAGCGGGGCAGGCTGATCGCCTTTGGCACCCTGGACGAGCTTCGCCACGGGGATGACGCGAGCCTGGAGGAAGTCTTTCTGGAACTGGTGGAAAAGAAGGAGGAGTGAGCCATGCTTGCCTATTGGAAGCTGCTCATGCGCGACCGCCTGATGGCGCTTCGGCCCGGCGGGCGGCGGCGCGAGGGACAGGCGGCCTGGAAGGCCATGCTCGGCTGGGCCGGGATGGCGTTGCTGGCTCTGGTCCTCTATGGCATGGTGGTCTTTTTTGAAATGTTCATGTACGATCAGGCCGTGGCGATGGGGGAGCCGCAGGCCATCATTGCGCTGGTGTTTCTCGCCTGCGCGCTGATGACGCTGATCTACAGCTTCTTTTATGTCATCAGCCTGCTGTTCTTCGGCCGGGACTGCGCCTTTGTGGGCGCGCTGCCCATTCCCTCGCGGGGCGTGCTCATGGCCAAGCTGGCGACGGTGCTGGCGGGAGAGGCGGGGCTGACGGCGTTGGTGTGCCTTCCGCTTCTGATCCGCTATGGCGTTGGGACGGGCGCGGCCGTGGGATTTTATGTGCGCTCGCTGGCGGGTATGCTGTTGATCCCGGCGATTCCTGTGGCGCTTACGACGCTGCTGGCCTTTGCCCTCATCCGCGTCAGCGCGCTTTGGAAGCGCCGGGAGGGCGTGACGACGGTGATGAGCTTCGTGCTGGTGGCTTTTATCATCGGCGCGGAGATGAGCATCAACATGAGCCTTGACGAGGGTGAGATGGCGCAGATCGCCACAAGCCTGCTGCTTGGTCAGGGATCGCTGACGGAGCTGGTGCTGGGCGCCTTCCCGCCGCTTCAATGGCTGACGGCCGCCGCCACGGGCGCGGGGCTGTATGCCTGGGGACAGATCGCGCTGTTCGCGGCCGTCTCGCTGGCCTCGCTGGCGGCGGTCGTGGGCCTGTGCGGAGGCGGATATATGCGCCTTGCGCTGCGGCAGGCCGAGATCATCCAGCGCGTCAACAGCGGCGCGCGGCGCCGCGCCGCGGGTCGGCGCGTTCGCACCCCCTTCTGGGCGCTGTACCGGCAGGAGGTGCGCGAGGTGCTCACCGTGCCCACCTATGCCACCAACTGCCTGACGGGCGTTGTCATGTTCCCGGTGCTGCTGGTGGTCATGGCCATCGGCATCGGCAGGGAGACGGAGGGCATGGCGCTGAGCGAGGTGGTGAGGCAGTTCGTGCCGGGAAGCCTCTATCTGGCCGCTGCGGCGGGCTTTCTGTCCCTGACGGCCACCATGGGCCTGGCCGTGTCCACCGCCGTCTCGCGTGAGGGCGTGCGCCATGACATGCGGCGCGTCTATCCCGTTTCGGGCAAGGTGCAGCTGGGAGCCAAGCTGCTCATGGGATTGACGTTTAACCTGGCTTCGGCGCTGGTGTGCGCGGCCGCGCTGTGGGCGCTTCTGCCCG
Source organism: uncultured Eubacteriales bacterium (assembly GCA_944333375.1). The sequence goes on along the minus strand of CALVKX010000259.1, from coordinate 1,560 downwards.
ACATGTGGCTGGAGACGCTGGGCGCGCTGACCGTATCGCAGGTGTTTTCCCTGATGTGGTGTCTGATGAGCCTGCTTTTGGACGTGTATCATCCCAAGCTGAAATGGAAAACCGAGACCGAGGCCGTCAAGCAGAGCATGAACGCGATGATTAGCATGTTCGGCGGCATGCTGGTGATCGCGATGCTGGTGGGCGCCGCGGTGGCGCTGGTGAGCTGGGACGTTCCCATGTCCGCTGCGCTGGCCACCGATGTCGCGCTGCTGTGTCTCCTGGATGCGGCGCTGTGGCTGGTGCTCAGCCGGAAGGCATCCGTTACTTATTGTTTACGAGAGTATTCAAAATAATAAACAAAATGTTACAAAAATGCGTGCACTCTTAGCAATTTTGTGATATAATGGCCGTGTGACAGGAATCACAATGGCTGAGGAGGACGCGCATGATCTCCAAGGTACAAGGCAAAACCATATCCGGTGAGCTGTCCGTCAAGGCGGGCCCGCATCTGAGCGCGCTGGAAAAGGCGATGCTCAGGTGGGTGGTGGTGGACCCGGAGGACCGGGTGCTCGACGCCACGGTGGGCAAGGGGCTGATGGCTGAATACCTGCGCAGAAACATGCAGTGCGAGGTGTGCGGCGTTTCCGCCGATATGGAGGATGTGCGGGCGGCCCGTGCGCGGCTGCAAAGCTGTGATATCGTCTATGCCGGCGAGGGGGATATCCCCTGGCGCGAGGACGCCTTCGACACGGTTTTGATGCAGTGGAGGGGCGACGGCGAGGCGTTGGGGCGGATGCTCGGCGAGGTGCTGCGGGTGCTCAAGCCCGGTGGCCAGCTGGTGCTCGGCACGGCGTGCTGGCCTTCGGCGGTGGGGGCGCTCCGGCGTCTGACGGCCGACGGAGGCGAGGCGGCGCCGCTGAACCGCCATGCCCTGCAGGAGCGGCTTTCCGAGCTCTCCTTTGAGCAGGTGAGCTGGCAGCGCACGGGGCTGGGCACGGGGGTTATGACCGCCTGGAAGCGCAAGCCCGCCCTGGACGGCATGCACGCCGACGACATCCAATAGTACGCAGGCCAGCCAAACCAAAAAAACATCCTCAAGCGCCCGACTCGAACTTCGGTTCCGAGCCGGGCGCTTGTCCATGCATGCCATTTGGCTTGCTGAAACGACCGATTGTATCGAAAGGATTGCGCGGCAAGGCGCAAGCCCCTATACTGGATGCGAAAGGGGGGAGGAAGGTGCGCATCGACATCCAGATCGACCCTGCCTGCACCGAGCCCAGAATCGTGGTCCATACCGACCGAATGTCCGGGGAGATCGCCGCTTTGCTGGAAAAGCTGGAGGCACCCAGGATGCTCATGGGATTTCGGGACGAAAAGGCCGCCGTTCTCGACCCGGCGGGAATTCTGCGCGCCTATGCCGCTGGCGGCAAGGTGTACGTGAGCACGGTAGAGGGGGAATATGTCGTGCGTATGCGGCTCTATGAGCTGGAAAACAGGCTGGACCGGTCCCGCTTCGTTCGCATATCGCACTCGGAAATCATCAACCTCGGCAAGGCCAGGGGCTTTGAC
>CALVKX010000258.1 GCA_944333375.1 uncultured Eubacteriales bacterium | reverse complement strand
CGTCCTGAGCCAGGATCAAACTCTTATGTTTAATTCCTGCTTACGCTCCAGATCTCTCTGGCTCGCAATTTCACTCAATTCATTGACTGCTTGCGTTCTTGCTTTCCTTGCTCTGTATCGTTTTCAAGGTTCGTTGCTCTTAAGCGAGCTTTTCTATATTACCACAGACCCGGGATCGTGTCAACACCTTTTTTTAAATTTTTTTGCGAAATTCTCAAACCCAGTGATGAACGCGCTGTAAATTCCTCTTTTCGCTGCTGCTTCCAGGCGGGTTTTATGATATACTGCATCTGTATATTATTTTGCACTGATTTGCCGAACGGAGGCGAACGCTTTTTCGCCCCTTCGACAGCCTTCCCGCAAACTTGCCATGGCGGACAAGCTCATCTGCGAGGTATGATGAGGACAAGCCCGCGGTGGCAGACGCATGCCGCCCCGGGCGGCAGAACAGGAGAGTCCCCTTGGCCAAGGAAAAAACCTGCTATGTCTGCGCCTCCTGCGGGTATGAAACCGCGCGCTGGCTGGGCTGCTGCCCGGACTGCGGCGGATGGAATACCTTTGAGGAGCGCAAGGTCATCCCCACAGTTCCCGCCGCAAGCAAAACCGCCGAAAAGGCGGCCCGGTACCAGACCACCCAGAAAAGCGAAGCCCTGCCGCTCAGCCAGGTGCAGGAGAAAGCCATGCCCCGGTCCTCCACAGGCAACGAGGAGCTGGACCGAGTGCTTGGGGGAGGTCTGGTTCCAGGCAGCGCCATCCTCATCGGCGGCGATCCCGGCATCGGCAAAAGCACGCTGCTTTTGCAGGTGGCCGGAAGCCTCAGCCGGCAGTGCCGCGTGCTGTATGTGAGCGGCGAGGAAAGCGCGCATCAGATCAAGATGCGCGCCTCGCGCATCGGTGTGCCTCAGGAGGCGCTCTACGTCCTTACCGAAAACGACGTGGAAAGCGTTCTGGACAAGTGCGGCCGCATGCAGCCCGACGTGCTGGTGATCGACTCCATCCAGACCATGGTATCTCAGGAGAGCGCCAGCGCGCCAGGAAGCGTTTCCCAGGTGCGCCAGAGCGCGGGCGCCATCGTGCGCTTTGCCAAAGAAACGGGCACCTCGGTATTCATCGTCGGTCATGTCACCAAAGAAGGCAGCCTTGCGGGGCCACGCGTGCTGGAGCACATGGTGGACGCGGTTTTGTACTTCGAGGGTGACCGCCAGCATGAGTACCGCCTGCTTCGCGCGGTCAAGAACCGTTTCGGCTCGGTCAACGAGCTGGGGGTGTTCGAGATGCGCGCCGAGGGCATGGTGCCCGTGCCCAACCCCAGCGAAAGCCTGCTCAGCCAGCGGGCGCGGGGGATCAGCGGCAGCGTGGTCTTCTGCACCCTTCAGGGCAGCCGTCCCATCCTGTGCGACCTGCAGGCCCTCGCGGCCCGGTCGTTTTACTCCGTGCCCAAGCGTACGGTGGGCGGCATGGACTCCAGCCGCGTCGCGCTGCTTCTGGCGGTGATGGAGAAGCGTGCCGGCAAGAAGCTGTTTGACCAGGATGTCTACATCAACGTGGCGGGCGGCCTCGCGCTGAGCGACCCCGCGGCCGACCTGGCCGTGTGCGTGGCCGTGGCTTCCAGCCTGATGGGCTTTACGCTTTCGCCCACGCTCAGCGTCATGGGCGAAGTGGGCCTGTGCGGCGAGGTCCGCCCCGTGGCGCAGGCCGAACGCCGGGTGGCCGAATGTGTGCGCCTGGGCTTTACGGAGATCCTTTTGCCCCGGCAGAATCTAAAGCGCCTCCGTCCCGTGGACGGCGTACGAATGACGGGCGTGGACACGCTGATGCAGGCCCTCGCCGTGGTGAGCTGATTTCCCCTTTGTTGAAAACCAGAAAGCAGGGTATAATAAAATGAAGAATAAGACCGTGGAAAAGCTGATGCGTTTTCTCATCACGCTCCTGGGGGCGGGTATCGGGGCGGCGCTGGCCGCGCTGATGCTGCCGCTGCTTTCCCGCTGGTATCCCATGACGTCTCCCTACGCGCCCATCGCGCTTTACGCGGCGCTGTGCCTCATCGGTGCGGCCATATGCTTTGCCTCCTCCAGCGTCATCATCGGCCGCACCATGAAGCTCATCGCGGCCAGCGAACGCAAGTGGGACGCGATGCCCACCCAGCAGATCGCGCTGACCTCCATAGGACTCATCATGGGGCTGGTGGTAGCCGCCCTCATCACCCAGCTGATTCTCTCGGCGGGCGCGAGCCTCATCACCATCAGCTTCAGCGCCCTGACCTATGTGGTGCTGGGGTATATCGGCCTGCGCGTGGGCTTTCGCCGCTACCGGGACGGACGCCTTCCCCGCGTGCGCCGTCACCTGCGCCGCGCCGCCGAAGCGGGGATTCTGGACGATCCCGACCTGCTCATCCCCGAGGACGATGCCGCCGCTTCCATCCCGGCGGCCTCCCGCAAGTACCTCGATACCTCGGTCATCATTGACGGACGTGTGGCGGATATCGTCAAGACCGGTTTTCTGGAGGGCGAGATCGTCGTCCCGCAGTTTGTCCTGGCGGAGCTTCGCCACATCGCCGACAGCGGCGACAGCCTGCGCCGCGCCCGCGGCCGCCGGGGGCTGGACGTGCTGAGCAAGCTGCAAAAGGAAGTCCCCATCACCGTGGATGAGACCGATTATCCCGACGTGGACGAGGTGGACGTCAAGCTCCTGCGCCTGTGTCGAGACGGCGGCGGCACCGTGGTCACCAACGACTACAACCTCAACAAGGTCGCGGGCGTCACCGGCCTGCGGGTGCTCAACATCAACGACCTGGCCAATGCCTTAAAACCCATGCTCATGGCCGGGGAGGAATTGACGGTGCAGATCGTGCGGGAGGGTAAGGAGCCGGGCCAGGGCGTCGCCTACCTGGACGACGGCACCATGATCGTGGTGGAGAACGGCCGCCGCTATGTGGGGGAGACCGTGACCGCCGTGGTCACCACCGTTTTGCAGACCAGCGCCGGGCGCATGATCTTCACCCGGCTCAAGCCCGCCGACGAAAAGGCGGGCTGATGCAGAAAAGTCCCGGCGGCCTGTCCTGAGTAGTGATAAGGAAGTAAATAGTAATTGCAGGGCGGCACAGCGTTTTGCTATGCCGTTCTGCTTTTTCTTTGCCGTTCAATCACTTGGCTGTCGTTGGGAAGATTGACTTCTCCGATAAAGTTCCAAACAATCTGCACTTTCTGCCGGCGGTGGCCGCTGGACTTGTCCGGCGCATGGACTATGATTTTCTTCACAAACTCATTCACTATCGTAGGGGTTA